>JALRGZ010000124.1 GCA_023253295.1 Flavobacterium sp. | reverse complement strand
GGATTCCGATTCTAAAATGTATGCCAATGGTTCATTACTGGACGATTTGATTACTTATGTGTATTCCGGAACCAATTGTAAAATGATTCTTCTGGGTGATACCGCTCAGTTACCTCCTGTAAATTTAGACATGAGTCCGGCTTTGGATATTGATACCTTAGGTTTGCATTATAATATGGAAGTGGATCATATCGAATTGGACGAAGTAATGCGTCAGGAAGAAGCTTCGGGAATTTTGTTTAATGCTACCGAATTGCGCGAACTCCTGAAAGATTCTTTCATTACCGATTTCCAATTTGATGTTCGAAAATTTAAAGATATTGTACGCTTAGTGGATGGCTACGATATTCAGGATGCTATCAATTCGGCCTATAGTAATTATAGTATTGAAGACACCGCTTTTATTGTTCGTTCCAATAAAAGAGCCAATCAATATAATGAGCAAATTCGTTCCCGAATTTTAGATAAAGACAGTGAATTGTCCACTGGTGATTTTTTGATGGTAGTTAAGAACAATTATTTCTGGCTCAAAGATTCGGACGAAGCTGGTTTTATTGCTAATGGTGATATCATTGAAATTTTAGAGATTTTTAAAATTATCGAATTATACAGTTTTAAATTTGCGAAAGTAAAAATCCGAATGGTCGATTATCCCAATCAAAAACCTTTTGAAACGGTTTTATTATTGGATACAATCAAAAGTGAATCACCATCTCTGACTTATGAAGAATCCAACCGATTGTATCAGGAAGTTTTGAAAGACTATGAAGGCGAAACCAAATTCAAGCAATTCCAAAAGGTAAAAGCCAATGAATATTTTAATGGTTTGCAGGTGAAATTTTCGTATGCTATCACTTGTCACAAATCACAGGGAGGGCAGTGGAATACTGTTTTTGTGGAACAACCTTATTTACCCAACGGAATTGACAGAGATTACATTCGTTGGTTATACACCGCTATGACCCGTGCAAAAAACAAATTATATCTTATCGGTTTTAAAGACGAAAGTTTTGTGGATTAATTTTGGGAAAGTGTAGCCAATCTATGTTGTAATCCCCATTCCAGCATTTTGTCTAAAACATCACCCAATGATTTTGCCGATTCGGTTAATTCATATTCAACGGTGATAGGAGTGGTGTCATAAACCGTACGTTTTACTATTCCATTCATTTCTAAATCTTTCAATTCTTTGGATAACATTCGAGGAGTAATCTTCGGAATGTTTCTTTGAATATCTGTAAAACGTCTTTTTTCAAATAGCAACGAACCTATAATCGGCAATTTCCATTTACCACTAATCACATTCAAAGTATCGTTTACTGCCAAAACAAATTGGATTGGGCAGGCTTTGGCTTCTTTAAAACCAATTACATCTTCCATAATCATTTGATTTTATTGTTACTATACTAAAGTATATCGCTATACTTTAGTATAGTAGTATATTTTATATAGCAAATGTACGTAACTTTGACTAAAAAATAATCATAAAAAGTATAAAATAATGAATACAAGTATTTTAGTTACAGGAGCAACAGGTAATTTTGGTAAAGCAACCATCGATTTTTTATTAAAAAAAGGTATAGAGGCCAAAAATATTTCAGCCCTAGTAAGAGATGAAGTTAAAGCTTCGGATTTGGCTGAAAAAGGAATCCAAATCGAAGTGGGAGATTATGACAATTACGAATCTTTGGTAGCGGCATTTCAAGGTGTAGAAAAATTAGTATTGGTTTCAGGAACTGATTTGGCAAATCGAAGCGCACAACAATTAAACGTTGTTAAAGCTGCTAAAGAAGCGGGGGTAAAACACATTGTTTATACCAGTTTTGAGCGTAAAAATGAAACTGAAACTTCGCCAATTGCTTTTTTAGCTCAATCTCATATTGACACCGATAATGCAATTAAAGCAAGTGGTTTGACTTATACCATTTTGAGAAATAATTTATACTTAGAAGTTTTACCAATGTTTTTAGGTGATAAAGTTTTGGAATCGGGTGTTTTCTTTCCAGCTGGTGAAGGTCAAGCGGCTTATGTTTCCAGAAATGATTTGGCAGAGGCGACAGCTACAATTTTAACTACGGACGGACATGAAAACCAAGAGTACGCAACGAGCAATATTGAAAATTATTCGATGAATGATATTGCTGTAACTTTGAGTACTATTACTAATAAAGAAGTAGCTTATTTGAATCCTAATGTAGAAGATTACCAAGCAGCATTAACTAATGCTGGGGTTCCTGCAGAATATATTGGAATGTTTGTAGGTTTTGCGGAAGCAATCAAACAAGGAGAGTTCCAATCTGAAAATAGTGATTTAGAAAAATTATTAAGTAGAAAACCATCAACTTTAACTGATTTTTTGAAAGAGGTATATCTAAAATAATTTTTTGAAAGAAAAGATTTTTATATTTATACAATTAGAATATCTAAGATTTAAGAACCATTAAGAAGTTAAGCTTTATTAAGTGTTATTTATAAAACCTTAATATTCTTAACTTCTTAATGGTGAAAAAAAATATCTATGAATAATTTAAACGACCTACATAAAATTTCCAGTTCTTTTTCCAATACCGATAAAATGCCGGTGTTGTTTTTAGGACACGGAAGTCCGATGAATGCTATCGAAGAAAATCAGTTTGTGGCTGGATTTAGAAATTTGGCTAAGACTTTACCACAACCCAATGCCATTTTGTGTGTTTCGGCGCATTGGTTTACTAAAGGAACCAAGGTTACCGCCATGGAAATGCCAAGAACGATTCACGATTTTGGAGGTTTTCCAAGAGAATTGTTTGCGGTACAATATCCTGCAAATGGAAGTCCTGAGTTGGCTATGGAAACTTCGAAATTATTGTTACCTACGGAAGTGGAACTTGATCATGAATGGGGATTAGATCACGGAGCCTGGAGTGTGATTAAACATTTGTATCCGGAAGCTAATGTTCCCGTGATTCAATTGAGTATTGATTATTCCAAACCAGCACAATACCATTTTGAGTTGGCTCAAAAGTTAAGCAGTTTGCGTCACAAAGGAATATTGATTGTAGGAAGTGGAAATATTGTGCATAATTTACGATTGGTGGATTTTTACAACATGGACAAAGACAATTATGGTTACGATTGGGCAGTTGAAGCCAGAGCTACTGTAAACGATTATTTGTTAGATGGCAATTTTCAGGCCTTGATTGATTATGACAAACAGGGTAAAGCTTTGCAATTGGCCATTCCTACACCAGAACATTATTTACCTTTGATTTATACTTTGGGATTAAAAGAAAAACAGGAAGAATTCAGTTTGTTTAACGATAAATTGTTAGCCGGTTCTTTAAGTATGACTTCTGTGAAGATTTTGTAAAATAAAAATATAAAAAATGAAAAAGTATATATTGTCATTGTTTTGCTTATTAGTTATTATTTCATGTAATGAAAACAAGAAAGAAGTAGAAAAGAATTTTGCAAGCGATATTCAAAATTCAATTGCTACTAAATCTATTGAATCTAAAGTATTATTAGCAAACATGAATAAGGATACTTTAGTGATAAATAGTAAATGTGCATTGGTTTACGAACCTACAGAAAAGAATATTGAAAAAAGAAAAAAAGAAGTTGGAGAAGAAGATTTTTATGTTGGGGCAGATGATTTTCTATATTATATTAATGAATCAACAGAGTTTTTAAAATCAAAAAATGTTACAATTGTTACAACCGAAAATGATAAAAAATTGAAGTTTATTTTAAATGATGGAAGTGTAGTGATAAAAAATCTTGATTTAGAAAAAGATATATTTGGAATTTATTTGTTTGATACTAAGAGTGAACCTAAGAAGATTGATATTGTATCCACAAAGGAAGAATATGAAACATATATGAAATAAAAGTTGATTTGTTGAAACAGCTAATATCAATTAAAAATATATCTTTGCGCCTTAGTGCCTTTGTGGCAAACAGTCATAACATGAAAATAATAGCAGTCATTCCCGCTCGTTACGCATCAACCAGATTTCACGCCAAATTAATGCAGGATCTAGGAGGAAAAACAGTCATTTTAAGAACCTATGAAGCTGCAGTAAACACCCAGCTTTTTGATGATGTTTTTGTAGTAACGGATTCCAATTTAATTTTTGATGAAATTGTTGCTCACGGCGGAAAAGCCATTATGAGTATCAAAGAGCACGAATCAGGAAGTGACCGTATTGCCGAAGCAGTTGAAAATATTGATGTGGATATTGTAATCAATGTTCAGGGAGATGAACCTTTCATTAATGCTGAACCACTGAAAGAAGTTATCGAAGTTTTTAAAAACGATACCGATAAAAAAGTGGATTTGGCTTCGTTGATGTATGAAATCAAAGACGAAGAAGAAATCAACAATCCGAATAATGTGAAAGTGGTGGTGAATCAAAATAATTTTGCTTTGTATTTTTCACGTTCGGTAATTCCTTATCCAAGAGAGCAAAATGTAGGTGTTCGTTATATGAAGCACATTGGAGTCTATGCTTTTAGAAAACAAGCCTTATTGGATTTTTACCATTTACCCATGAAATCTTTAGAAGCTTCCGAAAAACTAGAGCAATTGCGTTATTTGGAATTTGGCAAACAAATTAAAATGGTCGAAACTACGCATGTCGGAATTGGTATCGACACCAAAGAAGATTTAGATAAGGCAAGAAAGTTTGTTTAGTCTTTTTTGATTTTTTCAAAATAACCTTTGGAATCAATTTTTGTAGAATAAAAATTCAAGAACAAAACCACAAACATCAACACTAGTAAAGATTGTGTCATTACTAAAGCTTTTCCAAAAGTTTGTACCGGATATAAATCTCCAAAACCAATAGTTGACGATGTTACCATACTGAAATAAATGGCATCAAACCAATGATTAATGGGTTGATTTAAGTAATTCCCTGTTGAATACAAAACTGCAAAGCCAAATACAATTTCGAGATAATTGAAAAATAATAAAAGCATAGAACGCTTGTAAGAACGTGGTCTGGCAAATAAATCAGAGGCAAAAATTAAGGTAGGAATGTATAAAACTGTTTCGAGCATTACATAAATCATAATTCCCAAAACAACAGGATATTGTTGCCATTGATTACTTATAATGATTAATGGCATGGCTACTTTTGTCAAAATATAAAAATCCATTGCCAAGTCTTCATATTCGGTTCCTTTTTTGGAAGCCAAATATTTAATATAAATTCCAGGAAAAATTAACTGCGAAGAAGAAAGAAGCAAACGAACGATTTTCTCAATTCCATTATCGTCCTGATGATCGTTGTTCCAAATGGCTTTGATATTCTGAATTCGTTTTTGAATTGGATTCAATTTGGGATCGCGTAAATTGGTCACATTACCTAAAAGTAATTTTCGAAGAATCTTTTTCATGTATTAAATCAATTTGGCAAATCTAAAGTACAAATAATAAAGTTTGGCTTTTTAAAATTGTAGACTATATTAAAGTAATTTTTCGATAACAATGAGTTCGTTGTGTTTTTCAACTCTAGGAATAGATTTTATATGAAAATGATCTTTATTAAATTCATTGATTAATTTTTTATTGCGAATGTTGTCGGCTTCGTTCAAAAGCATGGTATTAAAAAGTATGTTACCTTTTGCTTTAAGCAAAAAACAAATTCGATCAATGAAAAAAGTTTCAAAAAGAAAATTTGGCATTTTGGTGTCTTGAAAAATATCAACTATAATTAAATCGTATTTATCAGTTGTTTTCAAAACAAATTCAAAAGCATCATCAATTATAATCTCAAGATTTGAAATTTTGTCCAATTTAAAATATTGGTTGGCTATTTTGATAATTTCAGAATCAATTTCTACTCCTGTAATTTTTCCTTTAAATTGAATGACATCTACCAGAGTTTTGATGACACTTCCTCCGGCAACGCCAAGAACTAAAATATGTTCCATTTTTTGGATTTTGGCAAAACCAATATTTTCCAAACCTAATTTTAAAATACGTTGCAAACTTCCATAGGAATAGTTAGTATTTAATGAATCCATAACCAAGTCGCCATTTGCCCAGGTAATTTCTAAGGATTTGCTTAAAGCTGATTTTTGAGAATGAATTTTAATAGGATAGAGATAGCTTAGTAATCGTTTAAACATGCTGTGGGGCTTTTCTTCAAAAATAGTTTTTATATTTTAATTTCTGTTTTTTGAGATATAAATATCTTCTTTCTTTTTTGAAAATAAATAAGAATAGGTTAAATTGTTAAAACCAAGTTGTTTCTTTTTTCGTAGATAAGATAACTTTAAATGTTTTAGCTATGAAAAAATTATTTATCTCTTGTGTTTTTATCGCTGTATCGTTAAGCTCTTGTTCTAATGATAATAGTCCTATGTATGCTCCGGAATTGATAGTGGTTACCTCAAGTAATACTTCGGGTAAGGTTACTTATGTTGATTTATTAAAGTCTCCTACAATGGTTTCATCTTTTACTATTTCTTCATTAGATGCTGAAGGGATTTCTTATGATAGTAATTCAGATAATATCATTGTTGCTTCCAGAACTAATAATAGATTAGAAGCTTATAGCGGTGTAAAAAGTGCTGCTGAATCAAATGCTACTACTTTGAGTTTGTCTTTTAGTGGTTCTAATCTTGATTTTACTAATGCTAGAGAAACAGCAGTTTCAGGAGATAAAGTGATAGTAGCTCAAGATCAATTGGCTTCTAATGGATTGGTCAATAAATTGTTAGTCTATCAAAAAAACGCCATGGGTTTCACTCTTTTAAATTCCTATACTGTTGATTTTAAGTTATGGGGAATTCACATGGAAGGAAATGATTTGTATGCAGTGGTTGATTTGACCTCTGATTTAGTTGTTTTTAAGGATTTTATGAGCAATGCTTCGGGAGTTATTTCAGCAACAAAACGCGTGAGCATTGAAGGTATTGTTCGTACGCATGGAATTACTTATTCAGCAAAAGATGATTTAATGATTCTTACAGATGTTGGCAGTGCAACCTCTGATTCAGATGGAGGATTGGTGTTTATTAAAAAATTTAAGTCGGTTTTTGCTTCAACACCTAATATGGGAACCATTGCTATGGAAAATCAACTTAGAATTTATGGACCTAATTCTCAACTAGGAAATCCTGTAGATGTAGGTTATGATTATGTTTCTAATACAACATATGTTGCCGAACGTTTAAATGGCGGAGGAAAGGTTATGAGTTTTGCCAAACCAACAATTTCTGGTGATACTAATCCATTGACCGTAAGAACAGAAGCTGGTGTTACTTCAATTTTTGTTATAAGAAGATAAGAGTAGGTTTTTTGTTTGTTTTATTGGTCCTGAATATGTACAAAATATATTCGGGACTATTTTTTTTGATTGGGATTAAAAGTTTTAAAAGTGCCGTCTTTATAAAAGAATACAATTTTTTCAATGTTATCATCAAAAATATCGCTTGTGATTTGAGTTTTGTTTTCAGTTGAAATTGAAATATTTTTCTCTTCAACGGCTGATTTTGAAAATAGTTCTGAATTTACTACAGTATTAGTGTTTTCCAGAGTTGTTTGGGCTGGGGAAGTTACTGCTGTCTCTGTTTCAGTAGAAATCGAATTACTTTTAGGGAAACTACCTTTGCCATTCAGAATCCAATACAAATCAACTTCAGGATAAACATCCAGAATTTTGAGAATAAAATCCAAACTAGGTTTGTTTCTTCCGGAAAGGAGATGAGATAGACTAGAGCGCTGCACACCAATTTTGTCGGCAAAAGCAGATGCGTTAATACTGTAATAATCGAGTATTATTTCAAGTCTTTTTATGAAATCGTCTGTGTTTACCATTGTGAATTATTGTTTAGAATTCGCTATTTACAAATGTAATCAAAAGTACATGAATTAGCAAATTTACAGCTGTAAACAGTCTTTTTGAAGCTGCATTTTTTCATTTTTAAGTTTATATAATGTTGTTTAAAAAGCTGGTAACAAAATATTTAGTTTTTTAAATTTAAATCGGTAACATTTGTCAACTGCTCGTAGTATAAGATTTTTCAAAGGCGATAAAATCCTGTTTACAATATTAAAATATTTTGCAAACCTGTTGTTTACTAATGTAAAAATAAAGATGTTTACTTTTGTAAATCAAATATATTAGATTATGAATTTAGAGCAGTTGTTTCTTGACAACAAGGAAAAAACGATTGAAGGCAGGTATTTGACATTAGAGTCTATTGAGCCTATTTTACAGCGATTAAATACAAATAACCAATTGTCGGTTATTGGTCAATCTGTTCAGGGAAGACCAGTTTATAAGTATATAATTGGTGAAGGAAAAACCAAAATTTACCTTTGGTCTCAAATGCACGGAAATGAAAGCACTACAACTAAAGCGTTATTTGATTTTTTAAATTTATTACATGGTGGTTCTGAATTAGCTAAAATGTTCTTGGCTAAATTTACTTTTTGCTGTTTACCAATGCTAAATCCGGATGGTGCTACATTGTACACTCGTGCTAATGCAAATGAAGTTGACTTAAATAGGGATTCTCAAAATCTTACACAGCCTGAAAGTAAATTATTAAGAGCGGTTTTTGAAGAATTTAAGCCTGATTATTGTTATAACTTACATGATCAACGTACTATTTTTGGCGTTGCTGATACTGGGAAACCGGCAACTGTTTCGTTTTTATCTCCGTCCTATAATGAAGAAAGAGAAATAAACGGCTCTCGTTTAAAAGCTATAAATGTGATTGCTGAGATGAATTCGGTGTTACAAGAATTTATTCCGGGGCAAATAGGTCGTTTTGATGATTCTTTTAATATTAATTGTATTGGTGATACTTTTCAATATTTAGGAGTTCCTACAATTTTGTTTGAAGCTGGACATTTTCCAGGGGATTATCAAAGGGAAATTACTCGTAAATATATATTTATAGCTTTAGTTTCGAGTTTTAGGATGCTTAGCGAAAACGATATAGAAGTGAATAGAATTCAAGAATATTTAAATATTCCTCAAAATAAAGTTGTTTTTTATGATTTTATATATAAAAAAGTCAAAATAAATTATGACGGTAATGAAAAATTAACGAATTTTGCTGCACAGTATAAGGAAGAATTAATTGACGGAAAAATTAATTTTAATGCTTATATCGCTAAAATTGATAAATTAGAAGGATTCTTTGGTCATGAAGTGTTTGATGCTCAAGGAGCTATTTATGAAGACGGAGAAGAAGACTTTCCAAAACTAGATCAAAAGGCAAATTTTTCATTAGGAAAAAATCATAAATTTGTCAATGGATTAATAAAAAAATAATTTTTTGTACGACTTTATCATTTTTATGTATATTTTTATGCTTTAAAATGACAATTAATAATATAATTAAAGAAATATGAGTAAGTTCCGTTTAGATGAAGTAGATCATCAGATTTTAGACATGTTGATTGATAATACAAGAGTTCCGTTTACGGATATTGCTAAGAAATTATTGATTTCAGCTGGTACTGTGCATGTTAGGGTAAAGAAAATGGAGGATGCTGGTATTATCATGGGGTCTTCTTTGGTGCTTGACTATGATAAATTAGGCTATTCTTTTATTGCTTATGTAGGTGTATTTTTAAATAATACTTCTCAAACGAAGTTTGTTTTACAACGCATCAACGAGATTCCATTCGTAACAGTTGCTTCTGTAACTACAGGAAAATTTAATATTTTCTGTAAGATTAGAGCAAAAGATACTAAGCATGCAAAAGATGTAATCTTTATGATCGACGATATTGATGGTGTTTATAGAACAGAAACTATGATTTCTCTTGAAGAAAATATCAACGATAAGAAGCGTTTGATGCATACTATCTTCAAAAATATGTAATTTTTGACTTGAGAATATTATTAAAAAAAAATAATACCTCAAGTACACTCTTGGGGTATTTTTTTTCAAAAACAATATACCCATAATTAACTAAAAAACAATTAAAATAATTTATGTATACGCTCCCTAAAATAGAACGTTTTAACCAAAATGTTCTTTCTAAGTATTATATTTATAATAGCGTTTTCATCACTTTACCTTTTGATTCTATTGACAATACGGGTGCTTTATTGCCTTTATTTACAGAGGTTTGTGATACAGGTTACAAAAAGATGGAAACGCCAAAGGAAATTTTTGAATTCTTCTCTAAAAAATATTTACATACTGATGTAGAGGCTGATAAAATCGATTTGATGTTTCGTTTTATTCAATATATTGAACGTCAGATTGTATTATTTGATGCTATAGAAGATGCTGCTTTTCCTATTGTAAATAATATGGAGGGACGCGGATCTTTGAGAGATATTAAAGAAAAATCAGAGGCAAGAGGCAATAATGAAGAGCTAGCTGAATTTTTAGAAAATTTTAATGTCAGAACGGTATTAACGGCTCACCCAACACAGTTTTATCCTGGTCCGGTTTTAGGTATTATTAACGACTTGACACAGGCTATTCGTGATAATAACTTGTTAAGTATCAAACAACTTTTGGCTCAATTAGGAAAAACACCTTTCATTAAAAATGAAAAGCCAAATCCTTTTGATGAAGCAGTAAGTTTGATTTGGTATCTTGAAAATGTATTCTATAATACTGCAGGTGATTTAATGCATTATTTAGAAACAAATATTGCTCCAAATGGAAATATTAAGAATCCTATTATCCAACTTGGTTTCTGGCCAGGAGGAGATAGAGATGGAAATCCATTTGTAACAACTGATATTACTTTAAAAGTCGCTGATCGTTTAAGAACTTCTATTTTGAAATGTTACTATTTTGAAATGAGAAACTTAAAGAGAAAGTTAACTTTCTCTGGTGTTGATGTTTTAGTAGCTGAACTTGAAAATAAATTATATCGTTCGGTGTTTTATTCTACGGGGGAAATTTTTATCACTTTGGAAGAGTTTAAATCTCAGTTAAACAAAATCAAAACAATTATTGTTGAGAAGCACCAATCTTTATATGTTGATGAATTAGAAGCTTTGTTGATTAAAGTGAATTTATTCGGATTCCACTTTGCTACTTTAGATATTCGTCAAAATAGTAAAATTCACGATGCAGTATTTAGAGATATTTTTGATTTCTATCAAAATAATGGTAGCGAAGTTTTTCCTAAAAACTACTATGAATTATCAGAAGCTGAAAAATGTAAGGTTTTAACAAGTGTTAATGGTAACCTGAATCCAATTGATTTTAAAAATGAAATGACAAAATCTACGATTGAGTCTATTTATGCCATTAAGAAAATTCAAGAAGGAAACGGTGAATTAGGTGCTAATCGTTACATTATTAGTAATAATGAAAACGCGGTAAATGTTTTAGAAGCATATGCCTTATTCCGATTGAGTAACTGGGAGGACCCATCTGTAGATATCGTGCCTTTATTTGAATCAGTAGACGATTTACAAAATGCACATAATGTAATGGAGCAGCTGTATACTAATCCGGTTTATGCTGAGCATCTGAAAAATAGAGATATGAAACAAACAATTATGCTTGGATTCTCTGATGGTACAAAAGATGGTGGATATTTAATGGCTAACTGGAGTATTTATCAAGCTAAAGAAGCGCTTACAGCTATGTCAAGAAAATATGGAATTAAAGTAATATTCTTTGACGGACGTGGTGGACCACCCGCACGTGGAGGAGGGAAAACCCATAAATTCTATGCTTCTTTGGGGCCGGAAATTGAAAACAAAGAAATTCAGGTAACTGTTCAAGGTCAGACTATTAGTTCTAACTTTGGAACTTTAGATTCTTGTCGTCATAACTTAGAAAACTTGTTAAGTGCTGGGGTTACTAACCAAGTATTCAATAAGGATTTGAATAAATTATCAGAAAGTGATAAAGAGGTTATGACTCAATTGTCTGAACTTGGATACCAAAAACTCCAGCTTCGTACAAAAAGCTGTAATCTTGCTGTGGAATAACTCCACCAGCAACCACCATGATGTCTGGCCGACCAGCCTTTTGCAGTGCCTCAATGACAGCTGGAACAAGTGTTTTGTGACCTGCAGCCAAGGAAGAAACGCCAAGAATATGAACATCATTTTCAATGGCTTGTTTGGCTGCTTCTTCTGGGGTCTGAAATAGAGGTCCAATATCGACGTCAAAACCAATATCAGCAAATGAACTCGCGATTACTTTTGCACCGCGGTCGTGGCCATCTTGACCCATTTTCGCAATCATGATGCGCGGGCGCCGACCTTCTAATTCTGTGAATTGTTCAAGCATTTTTTTAGCTTGATTGTACGCTGGATCATTCATAATTTCCTTGGCATAAACACCACTAATACTTCTTATTTTAGCTTGGTAGCGTCCGTAGGTCGCTTCTAAGGCTGCTGAAATTTCACCAAGTGTGCAACGCGCTTTTGCGCAGCGTATGGCAATTTCAAGTAAGTTGTCTTTGCCCTCGGCGGCATTTTTAAGTTCAGCTAATAAGGCATCAACAAGGCCTTGATCCCGATGAGCTTTCAAGGATTGCAAACCAGAAATTTGTGCTTCTCGCACGGCAGAATTGTCAACTTCTCGAATGTCAATTTGGCTATCAGATTCATTTTCAAAGCGATTTACCCCGACAATGATTTGCTGACTAGCATCTATGTTGGCTTGCTTTTTAGCAGCAGCCTCTTCGATGCGCATCTTGGGCAGACCAGTCTCTATAGCTTTTGCCATCCCACCGAGGTTTTCAATCTCTTCAATGAGTTCCCATGCTTCACAAATCAATTCTTGCGTGCGGATTTCAAGTGCCTTGCTTCCGGCATATGGGTCTATAAACTTGGTAATACCAATTTCGTTTTGAAGATATAATTGTGTATTGCGTGCTATCCTTGCAGAGAAATCAGTTGGTAGTGCAATGGCTTCGTCTAAGGCATTGGTGTGCAATGATTGTGTTCCGCCAAGTACGGCAGATAAGGCCTCAATACAGGTTCTTGCTACATTGTTAAATGGATCTTGCTCGGTCAAAGACCAACCAGAGGTTTGGCAATGAGTACGTAGGGCTAAAGATTTTTTTGATTTTGGTTGAAACTCTGCAACTAATTTTGCCCAAAGTACCCTTCCGGCTCTGAGTTTGGCAACTTCAGTCAGGTGGTCCATTCCAATGGCCCAAAAAAAGCTCAATCTTGGTGCAAATTGGTCAATTTGCAATCCAGCCCTAAGCCCAGTGCGGATATATTCCAAGCCGTCTGCCAACGTGTAGGCTAATTCTATGGCAGCAGTTGCTCCAGCTTCGTGCATGTGGTAACCTGAAATGGAGATAGAATTGAATTTGGGCATCTTTTGCGAAGTGAAGGCAAAGATGTCTGCAATAATTCTC
>JALRGZ010000247.1 GCA_023253295.1 Flavobacterium sp. | reverse complement strand
GATCAAAAGACTCAAAGACCTAAAAAATTCAAGCTGCCGGCTTACATAGCCTTGCCAATATTTTATCTCCTAGGTTCATTGAAATTTTTAAGAGGATCGCCTTTGGATTTTCTGTTGAATAATTTATAGCCCACATGAGCCTCCAACATAGAAATTTGCTGACTTACTGCGGGTTGACTAATAAATAGCTCTTTGGCCGCCAAAGAAAAATTACCGTTTTTATAAACGGATTTAAAAGTGCGATACCATTCTAAACTAACCATGATATAAATATATTTATCACAAACATAATTTAAATTATTTTTACTAATAACATATCCGTCCTAAATTTGTACTAATAAAAATCAAATATGAAAAAATCAATTTTACTATCACTTATTGTTTTAACAATTAGTTGCTTCCACACAACTGCACAAAATAAAGAACACATGAAAAAAGTATTATTTGTAGTTACCAGTCATGACAAACTAGGAAACACAGGAGAAAAAACAGGATTTTGGACGGAAGAATTTGCCGCTCCTTATTATGAATTAGCCGATAAAGGAATCCAAATTGACATCGCTACTCCACTTGGGGGACAACCACCAATTGACCCAAAAAGTGCCGACCCAGCTTCGGCAACAGAAGACACTAAAAGATTCGACAAGGATACTGAACTATTAAACAAACTAAAACACACTTTAAGATTAGCTAACGTAAAAGAATCGGATTATGATGCTGTTTTTTACCCGGGTGGTCACGGCCCTTTATGGGATTTAACCAAAGACAGACATTCCATTAGTTTAATTGAATCATTTTACACCAATAATAAACCCGTAGCTTTTGTATGTCATGCTCCTGCGGTTCTAAAAGATGTAAAAATTAAAGATGATTATTTGGTTAAAGGAAAAAAACTAACTGGATTTTCAAATGCTGAAGAAGCAGCAGTAGGATTAACTAACATTGTCCCTTTTTTATTAGAAGAAGTACTTCAGGCTAATGGTGGCATTTATTCAAAAGCTGAAAACTGGCAACCTTATGCAGTAGAAGACGGATTATTGATTACAGGTCAAAACCCTGCATCGTCTAAACTTGTAGCTCAAAAATTATTAAACCAACTAAACAACAAAAAGTAAAATGTTAAACTTCGAATTATACAATCCTACCCAATTGATTTTTGGAAATGGACAAATAGAAAAACTAAACACACTAATTCCACAAGGAACTAAAATACTTTTAGCTTACGGAGGCGGAAGTATTTTTAAAAACGGAATTCACCAACAAGTAATTAACAATCTTAAAGGTTATGAAATTGTTGAATTTGGAGGTATTGAACCCAACCCTCATTTTGAAACTTTGATGAAAGCTGTAACCATTATCAAAGAACAAAATATCGATTTTATTCTTGCTGTAGGTGGAGGTTCTGTAATTGATGGTATTAAATTTGTTTCGGCAGCAGTACACTATGAAGGTAATCCAATAGAAATTTTACAAAAGCGTATTTTATTTAAAGAAGGAGCAAAAGTAGTGCCTTTTGGAACCGTACTTACGCTACCTGCAACAGGTTCAGAAATGAACTCAGGAGCAGTAGTTACAATTGCAGCCACTCAGGAAAAATTAACCTTGGGAGGAAGCGCTTTATTTCCAAAATTTTCGATTTGTGATCCAACAGTAATTAAATCCTTACCCAAAAGACAATTACAAAACGGAGTTGTAGATGCCTATACGCATGTAATGGAACAATATTTAACTTATCCTCACGACGGCTTTTTACAAGATCGAATTTCAGAAGGAATTTTGCAAACCTTAATTGAAGTTGGCCCAAAAGTTGTGGATAATCCAACTGATTATGCCTTAGCATCTAACTTTATGTGGTCATGTACTATGGCTTTAAACGGATTAATCCAAAAAGGAGTGCCAAGCGATTGGGCCACACACATGATTGGTCACGAATTAACAGCCTTATATGGAATTGATCACGCCAGAACTTTAGCTATTATTGGTCCAAATTTATATCGTGTATTATTTGAAGCTAAAAAAGCAAAACTAGCCCAATATGGAAAACGCATTTTTAATTTGTCAGGAACAGAAGAAGAAATTGCTGAAGAAGCCATCAACAAAACTGTTGCCTTTTTTCACCAGATGGGAATGGATACAAAATTATCACAATACACTGATGATTATTCCAAAACAGCTGATTTTATTATCAATCGTTTTGATGAAAGAGGCTGGAAAGGTTTAGGCGAAAACCAACAGGTTACTTTAGACAAAGTAAAAGCTATTGTTGAAATGAGTTACTAAAAATACTTTCACAATAAATCAACACAAAGGCGTCTTGGATTTTTTCTGAGACGCCTTTTCAATAAAACCAAAACTAAATTAACTAACTCTAACCATACTAAAATTCAAAATTCTAATAACTAGAAAGTTACAACTAAAAACATCTGCTTTTTATTGTATAAAACATCTAAATTTTTTAAAAATATTTTTTTCAATTTTAGACTAAATAGATTAACCTTGCTTCATTACTAGATTTTTAAGTACTTTTGGTCAAATTTTAAAAAAATGAGTCAAAATATAAAGTTTGCAGTAATTGGTGGTGGAAGTTGGGCAACGGCTATTACGAAGATGCTTTGCGTAAATCTGGCTGAAGTTTCATGGTATATGCGTAATGAATCAGCAATAGAACACATGAAAAACTTCAAACACAATCCTAACTACCTAAGCTCAGTAGAATTTGACACTACAAAACTACTTTTAACAAACGATATCAATGAGGCTGTTGCTTATGCTGACTATCTCATTTTCGCCATTCCCTCTGCATTTTTAGATGCCGAATTGCAAAAACTAACTGTTCCTCTTAAAGATAAAATCATTTTCTCTGCCATCAAAGGAATTGTTCCTGAAACCAGTTTGATTGTGGGGGAACATTTTCACTTTCAATATGATATTCCATATTATAATATCGGAGTAATTACAGGACCATGTCACGCCGAAGAAGTAGCTTTGGAACGTTTATCTTACCTAACTATCGCTTGTGGTGACCCTGAAAAAGCAAAAAATGTATCCAAAAATTTATCTGGAAACTACATAAAAACCAAGATTACAGATGATATCATCGGTACTGAATATGCTGCCATGCTTAAAAACATTTATTCTATCGCAGCCGGTATTGCCCATGGTTTAGGTTATGGTGATAATTTCCAATCGGTATTGATGAGTAATGCGATTCGAGAGATGAAAAAATTCATCAAAAAAGTACACAAAATGAAACGTAACATCAATGATTCGGCTTATTTGGGCGATTTATTAGTTACAGGTTATTCGGTTTTTTCAAGAAACAGAATGTTCGGAAATATGATTGGCAAAGGTTATACTGTAAAGAGCGCCATGATGGAAATGAGTATGGTTGCCGAAGGTTATTATGCTACTAAAAGTGCTTTTAAACTTAACCAAAGTTATGGGGCTAAAACACCTATTATAGACGCAGTTTACGATGTTTTATACGAAGGCAAAAATGCTAAAACGGTTTTCAAAAAACTGACTGAAAAACTGGATTAAACAATTCATCAAAACGATAAAAAACCGTCTCATTCTGAAATAAGACGGTTTTTCTGTTTTTATAACTCTTAAAAAAGTTATCTATACTTTGGAAGCGATAAATTGTATTTTACGCTTATAACCCGAATAGCAATGATGATGGATACGGTAATAACATTTAAGAAGTCATCCTGAACTTGAAAGTTTCTAAGAATAATATATACCAAAGCACCAATCAAACAAGCTGTAGCATAGATTTCTTTTTTAAAAATCAAAGGTACTTCATTAGAAAGTGTATCCCGAATCACTCCTCCCAATACTGCTGAAAAAAGTCCCATGATACAAGCTAAAATGGGATGAATACCCAAATCCAGTGCTTTCTTCAAACCAATAATGGTACAAATTCCTATTCCAATGGCATCAAAAAGGAACAATGTTTTTCGCAATCGCAAAACCACTTTTTTAAACACAATTGTAACCAATACACCTAGAAGAATTACTAAAAGATAATTGATATCATTGAGCCAGGCTACAGGTAATTTTCCTAAAAACATATCCCTAACCGATCCTCCTCCTATGCCTGTTACAAATGCTAAAAAAGTGATTCCAAATAAATCAAATTCCTTTTTTGAGGTTGCTGTTGCCCCACTTATAGCAAAAGAAAAGGTTCCTATTAAATCCAGTGCATAAAATATCATTCCAACTTTTTTACAACGTTCCTATTGCTATCAAAGCTAGAAAAAGTTTATTGGATTACACCTAATTCTTTACCAACTTTCACAAAAGCCTTAATTGCCTTTTCGATATGCTCTGTTTCGTGTGCTGCCGAAAGTTGCACTCTGATTCTGGCTTTTCCTTGAGGAACTACCGGATAGAAGAATCCTATTACATATATACCTTCTTCTAATAATCTTTTTGCAAATTCCTGAGCCAATTGCGCTTCATACAACATGATAGGTACAATAGGATGAATTCCCGGTACAATATCAAAACCAGCTGCAGTCATCTCCGTTCTGAAAAGTTTAGTATTTCTTTCTAATTTATCTCTTAAACTCGTTGAATTAGAAATCATATCCAAAACTTTCAAAGAAGCACCAACAATAGCCGGAGCCAATGTATTAGAAAACAAATACGGACGAGAACGTTGTCTTAAAATATCTACAATTTCTTTTCTAGCCGCTGTAAATCCTCCAGAAGCACCTCCTAAAGCTTTACCATAAGTTCCTGTAATGATATCAATTCTATCCATTACTTTGTGCAATTCATGTACTCCTCGTCCAGTTTCACCAATAAAACCAGTTGAGTGACACTCATCCACCATTATCATAGCGTCATATTTATCAGCTAAATCACAAATTTTATCCAATTGAGCGATTGTTCCATCCATTGAAAAAGAACCATCAGTAACAATCAATTTTCGGCGAGCACCAGAAGCAGCCTGTAACTGCGTTTCTAAATCACTCATGTCATTATGAGCATATCTAAAACGTTTGGCTTTACAAAGACGGATACCATCAATTATAGAAGCATGATTTAAAGCATCGGAAATAATGGCATCTTCTTCGTTCAAAAGTGGTTCAAAAACACCACCATTAGCATCAAAAGCAGCAGCATACAAAATACAGTCTTCCATTCCTAAAAAGGCAGCTGTTTTTTGTTCCAACTCTTTATGAATATCTTGTGTTCCACAAATAAAACGTACTGATGAAAGTCCGAAACCATGTGTTTTTACTGACTCTACAGCAGCATCAATTACTGTTGGATCAGCTGATAATCCTAAATAATTGTTCGCGCAAAAATTAAGTACTTCTTTTCTTTCTACCGTATCAATTTCTGAACCTTGTTTAGAAGTAATTATTCGTTCACTCTTATAAAGTCCATTTTCTTTAATGGCTTCAATTTCATTAATCAATTGATTTTTTACTGATGCGTACATGCTAATTCGTTTATGTTTTTAATTGATTCTAAATTTTTAATCATATCTTCAGTCATCATTTTAAGATCATATTGGGGTTTCCAATTAAAATCTTTTTGAGCCTGAGAATCATCGATACTCATCGGCCATGAGTCTGCAATTTGTTGTCTATAATCCGGATTATAGACAATTTTAAAATCGGGATAAATTTCCTTGATTGATTCGTATAATTCCTGTGGAGTAAAACTCATTCCAGCCAAATTATAAGAAGTTCGCAAAGTAATGTTCGCTGCAGGAGCTTCCATTAATTCAATCGTTGCACGAATGGCATCCTCCATATAAATCATTGGTAATTTAGTCGATTCTGCTAAAAAGCATTCAAAAGTTTCATGATTGATTGCTTTGTGATAAATATCAATAGCATAATCGGTTGTTCCTCCACCTGGTAATGATTGGTAACCAATAATACCCGGATATCTTATTGATCGAATATCTAAACCGTATTTTTCAAAATAATAATTAGCCCAATTTTCACCAGCTACCTTACTATTTCCATATACAGTTGAAGGATTCAAAATAGAATTTTGAGGGGTGTTTTCTCTTTGAATATTGTTACCAAAAACAGCAATTGAACTTGGATAAAAAACCTTTTTTACATGACAATTCTTAGCTGCTTCAAGTACATTAAAGAATGTTTGCATATTAATATCCCAGGTACGCAAAGGCGCTTTTTCACCGTTGGCGGATAAGATAGCCGCCAAATGATAAATTTGCGTCACTTTGTATTTTTCAACAATACTTTTTAAAGCCTCGGAATCTGTAGCATCTAAAGTTTCAAATACTCCTTCAAAATTAGCTTTAACATTCAAATCGGATGCAACTATAGCATCGATACCATAGCACTCTTGCAATTTTTTGGTTAAAACCGACCCCAACTGCCCATTAGCACCAACTACTAAAATTTTTTCTTGTATCATATTTAAAATCTTAATGATACAAAATTAGTCCAGAATTAAATTAAAAAGACAATATCACTGCAATACCAATTAAATTAAGTAATTTTGACTTACATTTAACACTACTAAAGCATTTTTACCTTAAAACAGCTTTTTAAAAGCACTCAAAAAGAAATTTTAACTGCTATGGAAAAACTGGACGAAATTGACCTAAAAATATTACGAATTCTGCAAAAAGATTCAAAAAAAACAACCAAAGAAATCGCCGATGCGCTTAATCTTACCAGCTCGCCTGTGTACGAAAGAATACGCCGATTAGAGAATAAAGGTTATATCAAAAAGTATGCGGCTATCTTGAATAAAAAATTGATTAATCAGCCTGTTACTGCTATTTGCATGGTCTCGCTTCGTTATCATAACGAAGGTTTTATTGATACTTTTGAAAAACAAATCAAAGCCTTGAAGGAAGTTCAAGAATGTTATCACATGGCTGGAAAAGTGGATTTCTTTTTGAAAATAAACCTGAAAAGTCTGGACGAGTACCATGAATTTGTCCGATTGAAATTATCCAAAATTGATAACATTGGGGTCTTAGAAAGTTATTTTGTACTGAAAGAAATCTTTCATACTACGGAGTATAATATTTAAAAAAGAATACCAAGCATTTTGTCATTCCGACGAAGGAGGAATCTTCGCTCTGAAAATCTATTCAAATAAATAATTGAGAAACTCTAAATCAGGATTGATGGTTTTGATCAAATCTATCTTTTTCTCTCTACGCCAACCCTTAATTTCTTTTTCTCTGGCAATTGCTTCCTGAATCCAGGTAAACTTTTCAAAATACAATAAATAATGTACCTGATATTTTGAAGCAAAAGTTGTATTACCTTGTTCTATATTTTCCCTATGTTGCTGCAATCTAATTTTAAGATGATTAGTCACACCAGTATATAAAACCGTTTTCGCTTTATTGGTTATAATATAAATGTAATAAGTGTGATAACCTTCCTGAAATTGCATATCTTACTTTTGGGTTAATTACTTTATTATACTTTGCGGAGATTCCTCGTACCTCGGAATGACAAAACTAGCCGTAATTTTCGACTGAACAATAACATAACCACAAAGTTGTCATTTCGACAAAGGAGAAATCTCTTCAATCTGAGTTTATTTAAAATTAAATATGTTGTTCAAAACCAAACATAAAAAATCTGTGCGGAGATTCCTCATCCCTCGGAATGACAAAACTATGGGGAATTCATTTTTTCACAAAGTACTTGCCTCTTATTACAATCTTTGCCAGCACAGAATACAATTGTCAGTTAGTAATCAAATCTACTTCAATTTGCTATCATTAACTCTATTGAATCAATTTTATCTTTGTCTAATCTAAAGATTAGCGAATGAATATTCTCAAAATTAACTTGAACAATATTTCCAGTTTTTTCGATACAGTTAATTTTTCTATCTCTAATATAATTCAAAACTTCTTCTAATTCTTGGGTGTGCAAGATATAGTCTGATTCTAAGCCATCAATTGTTCCATCGTTCTGTGGCTGTGCTTTTAGTTTGGCATCGATGTTAACAATAACGTTTCGGAAATTGTTTATATAATTCTGAGTGCAAAATTTTTGCAGTTGAGTTTTGTCAATATAATATTTTAAATTGTCAAAATTCACAGAATAGTTACCTTCATAATTAATGAAGTCTCTTTCAAAAATCTTGTCGTAATTTTTTTCATATTCATATAAAAACTCTAATACTAAATCACAACTAATATTTTTGTCAGATTTTTGAGTTATTACTGTTGCCAATTCCGAAAGAGCGTTTTCTGAAGAATCTTTTTTTTGTTCGATAGTATTATTTTCTTGACGTTTACACGAAATAAAAGATAAAATACAAATCATAATGGTAAGCATTGTTTTCATATATGATATCTGTGTTTTAAAAATGATCACATTTGATTTTTAATCAAATATAAAAAATTCACTTACAAATAGATGATAAAAAAAACCGCAAATTCACATTTATAATCTGTGAATTTGCGGTTTTAATTATTGTTCAGAAAAAGTTTATCTCACGATAACCCCATCTACAAACAGAATAGGCACTTCTTCTACATTATTTTCATTAATCGAATTGGCTTTGAAAATATATTTTTTATCATACAAGGTATTTCCTATAAAGAACGTCAGCATGAACTCATTATTCAATGGTAAAAGGCTTTTTTCAACCATTTCTATTTTCACTACCGAAACAGCAGGAACCTGAACAAAAGCGTGACGCAAAACCGAAGTTTTTTTCATCTCGCCATCAATGGTTCCGAAAGCTTTAGAAACCACCATCACGCTATCGATATCAAAGTCGCTGTCGTTTACTAAATAGGCGTACCAAACTTTCTCCATAAAATCATCGCTCCACTCTTGAACAGCAGCAATGAATACGTTTTCTACTTCGGGGATAATGATGTCTTTTTTCATTTTTAAAAAAGAATCCCTAGTACTTAGCAGTCAGTCCTAAGCAATATTTTAAACTAAGGACTATGGACTACCAACTAAGGACTTATAATTATATTATTGATTTGAATTGCTCTAAGAAACGTACGTCATTTTCATAAAACATACGAATATCTCCAATTTGGTACAACAACATCGCAATACGCTCTACTCCCATTCCAAATGCAAATCCATTATATTCATCAGGATTGATGCCACAGTTTTTCAAAACATTAGGATCTACCATTCCGCAACCTCCAATTTCTAACCAACCTGTACCTTTTGTAATTCTATAATCAGTTTCGGTTTTTAAACCCCAGTAAATATCTATCTCGGCACTAGGCTCTGTAAATGGGAAATAAGAAGGACGCAAACGGATTTTAGATTTTCCGAACATTTCTTTAGTGAAATACAA
>JALRGZ010000243.1 GCA_023253295.1 Flavobacterium sp. | reverse complement strand
AATATTCAAGATGGAGCGGCGATACATTGTACCTACCAAAAATACCCGACGATTATTGGTAATAATGTTTCTATTGGTCACAATGCTATTGTACACGGTTGTGTGGTTCACGATAATGTTTTAATAGGTATGGGAGCAATTGTTATGGACAATTGTACAATTGAAAGTAATTCAATTATTGCAGCAGGGGCTGTAATTACTCAAAACACAGTTGTTACATCGGGTTCTATCTGGGCGGGTGTTCCTGCCAAAAAAGTGAAAGATTTAGATCAATCTAATTTTGCAGGAGAGATTGAACGAATTGCTAATAATTACCTAATGTATTCCAGCTGGTTTAAAGAGGAGGAATAATTACAGATTGATTTTTTCAAAGAAAGCATTTTTATAGCTTTCGCTGATAGGGATGCGTTTGTCAGCAATCAAAACTTTGTTCTTTTGAATCGATTTTACATATTTGATATTGATAATATAAGAACGGTGAATACGTGCAAAACCTTTTGAGGAAAGAGCGTTTTCCATTTTGATCAAACTGGTTAAAGTCAAAATGAATTTACTATCTGTGGTGAAGATTTTGACATAATCTTTCAAGCCTTCGATAAATAAAATATCCGAAAAATTGATTTTTACATTTTCGTATTCCGAGCGAACAAACATAAAGTCTGGCTCTGATTCAGAGGCAACAGTTGGAGTGGTCGCGGTGGTTGGATTTGTTTTATTAGAAAGAAATAATTGTTGTGCTCTCATAACCGATTTTAAAAAACGGTTAAAAGGAATGGGTTTAACCAAATAATCTACTGCTCCAAGTTCAAAACCTTCTACAGCATAATTAGAATAGGCAGTTGTAAAAATCACTAAAGGTTTTTTATCAATGGCATTTAGAAAATCGATACCTGTAAAATGAGGCATTTCGATATCTAAAAAAATCAAATCTACATTTGATGTGTTAATCATTGCTATGGCATCAATAGCGTTATTGAAAGTATTGATAAGTTCAAGACTTTCTACCTTGCTAACAAATTCTTTAATTAAATCAACCGCTAAAGGTTCGTCATCAATAATTACGCACTTCATCTTATTTCATTTTCTAAAGATTCTAATTTTAAATTCAAATGAACTCTGTATACGTTGTCCATTTGCTCAATGTTTAGCTGGTGGGCATTGGGATACAGAATATTCAGTCGGTTTTTAATATTATTCAACCCTATTCCGGAATTATTCGGATCTTTTATCTGATTTTCAATTTTATTTTCAATCCAAAAATCTAAAATATTATCGACAATATTGATTTTTATTTTTACAAAAGCTGCTCCTTTATAATCAGTTCCGTATTTGAAAGCATTTTCGATAAATGAAATTAGCAATAAAGGTTCGATAGATTTGTTTCTGGTATCGCCATGAATATTTATAAAAATATTTTCAATATTGTTTAATCGGAGTTTTTGTAACTCAATATAGTTTTTAATATAATTGATTTCTTTTTCTAAAGATACAGCTTTGTTGTCAGTTTCGTACAACATATAGCGCATCATTTCAGACAAAGTTACAATCGCATCCGGAACTAAATCAGATTTTTTATAAGCCAATGAATAGATGCTGTTTAGCGCATTGAACAGAAAATGTGGATTAGTTTGTTTTCTTAAATAGTTTAATTCTGTTGATGTTTTATTGGTTTCAGAAATTAATTTGTTTTGCTGATTAGTGTAAAACTCAGAAAGAGTTTTGATTAGTGTGCTTATCGAAACAATAAAAAGATAAAACAGGGAAGGAAAAAATTTGAAAAAAAACGGAGGAGGTTTTTTTTGAAAATGTTTGTTGAGAAATATTTCTTTACCATGAATATCAAATAATTTTTGATGTTGAGGAAGATTGTGAAAATCAGGACTGAAATAAAAAATTTTGATGCAGGTTAAAACAGTAACAATACTTATTATAACTCCTAAATAGGTGGTATATTTTTTTTGTAAAAGGAAATGTGGAACAAAATAAAAGTAGTTAGCATAAAAAAGCAGAATACCACTCGACCATTGTACATAAAATTCAGCATTGATACTGCTATAATTTTCATAAAAAGGCAATAATGAGGCAATTATTAAAAAGCACCAAATAATACTGTGTATGAGTATTTTGTTAGAATTGTTGTTTGTAATTCCCTCTAAATTCATTCTAGGTTTTAATTGACAATAAAATTAAATCTTTTTTGGTAATTGTAGGCGAAATATTCGTTTTCAATTTTTGAAGTACTAAATTGCCAACTTTTAGTGCGTCTTCTTCGCTTTTAAATGATTTTTGATCTTGTATGACAGGGATGATGGATTGTTTTATAATGATTTTATCGTTGTGTTTGATAACATATCCCCAACCTGTATTAGTTTTTATAGATTCAAGGCTTAATTCCTGTTTTTTATTACAGGCAAAAAGAAATATAATACAACTTGTTAAGAAAAGAAGTTTAAATCTATTTAATGAAAAATTCTTCTGGATGTTACTCCAGAAGAATTGAAATTGTTTGTTAGTTGTCATCATCATTTTGTTCATCCTGAGGTTTAAATTCCCAAACATCATCGTAGTAAGTAGATCCTGATTTGCCTAGTAATATAAAGCCTCTTTCGTTTATTGTTAAACCTATGGCATCTGTTCTTCCTGATCCTTCCAAGGCGGTTTTTTCAGTCCAGACATCAGTTGTAGGGTTGTATTCCCAAATCGTTTTAGAACTTTCTCCACAGGCAATATATCCTAAGCCGTTCATTGAAAAAGCAGAAGCATTAGAACGAAGAATTAAATAGTCATCATTGTATGATTCGTCATCGTCATCATCTTGATCAATATCGCGTTTTCTGGTCCATGTTTCAGTGCCAGAATCAAACATCCAAAAATCAACCTGATACACACCATTGTTGGAACCTGTTGCTAAATAAGCTTTGTCATCTATTACAAAAACAGAAGCATTACGTCTTTTGTTTCCACTGAAACCGTTTAATTGAGTCCAAGTATCGGTATTGGCATTATATTGATAAAAATCTTTTAAATAATTTCCGTCAAAGCCAGTGCCAAAATATCCTTTTCCTCCCACTTGAAAACCAACTGCAGAAATACGCGCTGTTCCTGCAAAATCTGCTTTTTGAGTCCAAGTGTTATTGTCTGGGTTGTATTGGTAAAAATCTTTTAATTTATTTACACCGTCATAACCAAGTCCAATGTAGCCATTCCCGTCAATTGAAAATCCTGAAGCTCCGCTTCTGGCTGCACCTGTAAAATTTGCTTTTTGTTCCCAGTAATCACCTTCAGAGTTATATGCCCAAAGGTCACTTAGGTATTCATCTCCTGTGTATCCTGTTGTGACATAGGCAAAGGAACCAATTACGAAACTCGTTGCACTTGATCTTGCAGGACCATCAAATGAAGACTTTTTAATCCAGTTTCCTAATAATTCTTCATCATCGTCATTGCTACAACTTACAAATACTAAACCCATTAATAGCATGGTAATTAGTGTTCTTCCTTTTAAAATAGTCATAATTTAGTTTATTTGTTATTGTTTGTATTTTATGCCAATGTTGAAGAGGTATCCATCATTAGCGTTGAAATTAAATTGAGTTGTTCCTCGATTATTTGTTAAAGTGTATTTTTTATTGGATTGGTAACCTCCTTGAAAACTCATAAACCAATTATAATCTATGTTCCTTTCGTATTTTAATGCTGTAGTTATTTGAGAGAAACTCATTTTACTGGCATTAAGAGTTGAATTGATTGTTCTCATTTGGTCAAGATTATAAAACTCACCATCAAAAGTATTTGTCAGGCTAAAAGTGTTTCGTTCGTTATTGGAATATTGAAGGCTAGAGTTAGGAAATCCAATTTCGATTGCTGTGTTGGCGTTTACTATACTTTTAAAAGCGATAGTAGGTAGTACTTCTGTTTTTCCAAATGCACTCATTCTTTTGGCGCCCAGTCGGATACTGTTTTTGTTGTAGAAATATTGTATTTCACCACCACCGAATATCGTAACATCCGAAATCCCAAGATTGTTTTCAAAAGCAGCAACTGTTGTAAACTCTATGTTCAATCCGATTTTTTTATTGAACAGATGAGCGTATTCTAAGTTGTTTTCTAAGCGATTGAGACTGTTTGTATTGTTTAAAGAATAATAATTATCCAAACCGTATTTTAATCCTGAGTTTTTATAATTAATGCTATTTGTTAATGTGTTTTTTGTGCCTGTTTTTTTGTAAAAAGAGAAATCTATTGCTGTTTCGTTTTTGGTTATTAGTTCTGTTGGAATGGTTTTTATGTTCAATTCTAATGAATAGCCATTTTGGGCAGTTGTTTTAAGAATTGAAATCATACAAATCAGTGTTGTGAAATATTTTAAATTCATTTATTGTATTATTGAATCAAAAGTATATTCATAATATATCTTAAAAAAAGAAGATATATAGATGCCCTTTTTTTATAGACAAAGCGGCTTTTTGTAGGGCTGAATGCTTATCAGGTTTCTTAATTGCTTATATAGATTGAAAAATGTTTTTTATAGATATAAAATACTTGTTGGTATATGTTATTGGGTTTTGTGTGCAGTGCTTGGCTATGTTTGTTGGTTGTTTGGTAATGTGTAGTTTGTATTGGTTTTATACCAATCAATAAGTTTTGTAAAAGTTCAATCAAAGGGTTGAGGATTGTTTATTTTATTGTAAATACATTGAATACTTCTAATCTGATTATTTAGAAACAATTCAATAGGTTTTTTTAAAAAAATATAGCAGTGAAAATTTAGATTAATGATCCGGTGACTAATGTTAGTTTTTAATCAAATGAATTTAAGTTGGATTATAGCTCTGTTTTCCAATAGATTCATATTTAGTTTTTTTAATAAAAAATGTTTAATATTGCCTTTTGATCCTCAAGCTTTTTTAATTCATGTCTGTTTATAGCAATTATGCTGATCATATTTTATTGAATCTTCTTATGGAAGATGATCAGTTAGCGTTTACAGAAATTTTTGAAAGATATTCCAGACTCCTAGTAAATCATGCTTATAAAATCCTGGGTAATCAGGATGAAGCAAATGATGTTGTTCAGGATGTTTTTTTAACTATTTGGAATAAACGTTATGAATTAATAATTACAGGTTCACTCTCTTCTTATTTGTATAAAGCAACAAAAAACAAAGTGTTAAATCATATCGCTCATGAAAAGGTAGTTTCGCGTTATACAAATTCAATAGCCAATTTTGTTGAAAACGTTTATGTTTTAGCTGATTCTAATTTAAGAGAAAAAGAGTTAGAGGCAATTATAGCCAAAGAAATAGCATTGCTTCCAGAAAAAATGCGTGAAGTTTTTCTTTTAAGGAAAGTCGAAGAGCTTTCATACGATGAAATTGCACTTAAATTAAATATTACAGATAAAACAGCAAAACAGCAAGTTTATAATTCGGTTAAAATACTTCGAAAAAAACTTAAGTCATTGTTTAGTGTGTTTCTTTGTTGATTTTTATTGTTCCTTTTTGTTAATTACTGAGTGATTTTTAAGGCTATTATTTGTTTTTTGTTGACAGATAATGAGTGCTTTTCTTATTTTGTTAACGAAATAATAATTTTTTTTTATCATTCCCTATGACAAAAGTCATTTATAACTGTCTTACTTAAAAACAAGACAAAATTCTGTATTGTAATTATGAATGAATCTGAAATTTTAGCATTGCTACAAAAATACCAAGAAGGGACTTTATCAAATGAAGATAAGGATAAAATAGACGCGTGGTATCTGTACAAAGCTTCTAATAGTAATTTGCAACTTAGTGAATATGAATTAGAGGAAAGCTATGAGTATTTAAAATCTAAGTTGTTGTTGCAAAAAGAAACCAAGGTAATTAATCTTTGGAAACGTGTGGCTGTTGCGGCTTCAATAATTTTATTTTTGGGTGTTGGATTGTTATATTTAACAAAACAGCAAAGTTCTCAAAATCAGCAATTAGTTGAGGTAGATGAAATTGCACCTGGAGGAAAGAGAGGAATCTTAACATTGTCTAATGGGAAGCAAATTGTTTTGTCGGATATTTCGGCAAAGGATTCTATTGCTCAGGAAGAAGACGAAGTTACTATAAAACTTAATGCTAATGGAGAGGTTACCTATATAGTTAATCCAAATGCTCAAACTTCAAATGATAAGGTTCATTCATACAATACACTTTCAACTCCAACAGGAGGACAATACAATATTGTTTTAGGAGATGGTACCAAAGTATATTTAAATACAGTTTCATCTATTAAATATCCAACACAGTTTAGTGGAGATAAAAGAATCGTAGAATTAGAAGGAGAAGCTTTTTTTGAGGTAGCCAAAAACAAGAATATGCCTTTTATAGTAAAATCAGGTAATCAGATTATTGAGGTACTTGGGACTCATTTTAATGTACATAGTTATAAAGACGAAGCTGTCATCAAAACGACCTTACTGGAAGGTAGCGTAGCTGTTAGTCATAAGGATAAAAAATCAATTTTAAAACCAGGTCAGCAATCTAATGTTTCAAATGGTTTTAACTCTATTGTAATAAGAGAGGTGGATACAGAGGCAGCAGTAGCCTGGAAGAATGGTCGTTTTAAGTTTGATAATGCTGATTTAAGAACAGTAATGAAACAATTAGAACGATGGTATGGGATTAAAGTGGAATATAAGGGGGATGTTTCCGATACTCGTTTTAATGGAGGAACTTTTATGAATAAAAATTTGTCTGAAGTACTAAAAGTACTTGAGCTTAGTAATATAAAATTTAAGGTTGAAGGTAAGACAATTATTGTTTATCCTTGATTTTAAATTTAACCGGTTATATTGGACTAAAACTATAAAAAAAACCAGAAGCAGTTGCGATGCTTCTGGTCATAAGACAAGTTAATAGCCAGTATAAGTTGATCACTATGTTTAACTAAAAACGAATGTAAATGTATGAAATTTAATTTACAACAAAAAAATCATTACCAAAGGAACTGTAAAAAAAATCTTAAAAGTATTTTTTTTACTAATTTATTGAGATTTAGTTTATTGTTCATGCTACTTTGTAGCTATAATGGACAAGCGCAGAAAATCTCTATAAATGTCAAAAACGAATCGCTTGAATCCGTTTTGAAAGAAGTTGCAAAACAAGCTAATTATGAAGTTTTCTATACTCAGAAAATGTTCAAAGATTCTAGACCAGTAAGCATTAATATTAAAAATGCTAATTTAAATGAAGTACTAAAACAGGTTTTTAATAATCAAAATGTTAAGTACTCCATTACCAATCAAACAATTGTAGTGACTGCATTAAATAAGCAGGAGACAAAAACAAATAAATTGATTGATATCAAGGGAAAAGTATTAAACAACAAAGGAGAGCCTTTTCCCGGAGTAAACCTGCATATTGTAGGAACTAATTTGTATGCTATTACTGATATGGATGGTGGATTTACTATAAAAGATGTCCCGGATGATTGTAAAATTCATTGTTCAGGAATAGCAATAGAAGATAAAATTTTTTCCATTAATGGAAGTAATCCATTGACATTAGTTCTCGAAGAAAAAGTCAATGAAATGAAAGAGGTTGTTGTTACGGGATTTCAAACTCTTAACAGAATTCACTCTACAGGAGCAATCGCTACAGTAGATGAAAAAACATTAAATGAAAATATCAATTCTAATTTATCCAGTGCTTTAGAAGGTCGTGTTGCAGGTTTAATGTTTCAAAAAAATCCTTATGGTGCTTCATCTGATACACCAATTTTAAGAGGTATAGGAACTTTTTCTTCATTACAAGTTGGCTATAGTCCACTTTTAGTAATAGATGGTTTACCAACAGAATTGTCACTAGACGATATAAATCCTTATGATATTGAAAGTGTAAATGTGCTTAAAGATGCAGCAGCAGCATCTATTTATGGTTCAAGGGCAGCAAACGGGATTATTGTATTAACGACTAAAAAAGGTAAAGGAAAATTAAAAGTTACTATAAATTCGGATTTATTTATTTCTACGAAGCCTAATTTAAGGGATATGAATTATGCTTCAACAAGTGAACTGATTGATTTTGAACAAGCAGTTTATAATAGAGAAAGAGCTAGATTTTCTAATACTACTATGATGTTCAATAGCTATGGAGATATTGGAAGTAGTAGTATGAAATATTATAGTCCGCTATATCAACTCAACAGAGATTTAGAAGAGGGAAATATCAGTAACGCAGATTATAATACGACTATTTCTCAATGGAGAAAAAATGATTACATAAAAGATTATCGAGATAATGTTTGGCAAAATGAACTAAGACAACGTTACAATGTTGCTTTTTCAGGTAGTACTAATACCCAAAATTCCTATATGTCGTTTAATTATGATAAATCACTAAATCGAATTAAATACAACGAAGACCAGTCTTTTAACCTTTATGGTAAGAGTAGTTTTAAGGTAAATAATTGGTTAAATGCGACATTAGGTTTAAACGCAACCTATCTTACTAAAGATGTTACAGATAATAGTTATAGTAATTATGATATCCAAAAAAGATATGAACGTATTACCGATGAAAATGGTAATCATGTCATAGCTCCATTTGTAGGTATACAAGATGGTTTTACTTCTGGAGGTGTAATTAATCCTTCAGCTGCAGCAAAAATAAATGGATTAAGCGGATTTAAACCTGTTACTTTTAATGTTTTAGATGAACTACAAGAGGGAATTACACATCAAAAATCTTTAAGTTTGAGAGCTTTTGTTAATTTGAAAGCTAACATTTGGAAAGGCTTAAGTTACAGTACACAATTCCAGTACGAGACCAGGAGAAATGATAATGAACAGTACTACACTATCGACTCCTATAAAATGCGTTATGCTATTAATGCTTTGACAGGTTATAATCCAACTACTAATACCTACACTTATGTCGATGGTTTTTCTAAAGGAGGACGATACAAACAATTAAGTAGTCAAGCCAGTAACTATACTTTTAGAAATCAATTGGATTTTGATCAAGATTTTAGTAAAGGAAAACATGCTGTTAAAGCATTGGTAGGTTTCGAAATGCGTGAAACCTTTCTGCCAAGAACAGTTGAACAATTAAGATATGGTTATGATCCAGTAACGCTTACTTCAGCAGTGATTAATAGCCTTGCGTTGAGTCAAACAGGAGTTGCAAGTTATATTTATGGAAATAACCGAACCTTAGCTGCATTATCTAGAACGCAACAAGAGGTGTTGCATCGCTATTTTTCTGTCTTTAGTACATTTGGGTATACTTTTTTATCTAAGTATAATTTTACAGGAAGTTACCGAGTTGATAGAGCCGACTTGTTTGGTGTGGATCCAAAGTATAAAAATCGTCCATTGTGGTCAGTTGGTTTAGGTTGGAATATTAGTAATGAAGATTTTATGAGTCAAGTAGGATGGGTGAATGCTCTGAAACTTAGGGCAACCTATGGAGTTAACGGAAATATTGATCAATCAACTACTCCTTATATTACTGCTACAAGAAAAAATGATAATTTATATCAATCCCTACAATACATTAATATTACGGCTCAGCCTAATCCAATGCTTAGATGGGAAAAAACACAAAGTACTAACTTAGGAATAGATTATAGTTTATTTCAAAATAAATTAAGAGGTAGTTTTGATGTATATCGAAAATATAGTAGCGATTTATTAGCAACTACTGATTTAGATCCAACGGTAGGAGCTTTAACCAGAAGAATCAATGCAGGAGCATTAGTCAATAAAGGGGTTGAATTTACAATAGGTTCTGATTGGTATAATAAAGAAGATTTTCGTATAAGTACTAATGTTGTTTTAGGTTTTAATAAAACAACAGTCGACAAAGTTACACGTGCGCAATCTAACGCTTCTGTATATGTAAGTTCTCCTATTGATTATTTCTTAGAAAATGAAGGATATAATAGTTTGTATGCTTATAAATATGGAGGAATGGTTAATGGGTATCCTTATGTTCTAGATGAAAATGGGAATCCTTCAATGACATTTGATGCGAATGGAAATCCAATTTCAAGTTCGATAAAAACCATTACTAATAAAGATGCTTTAGTAAATATGGGAAGTTTAACCCCTACTTATACAGGATCCTTGTCTCAGCGTTTTTCTTATGGTCAATTTGATTTAAACTTCCTTTTTGTTTTCTCAGGAGGTAATGTTATGCGAAAAGAAACAATCGATATGAGTTCTGATGCAGTAACTAATGCAGGAATTGTTAATCGTTATACAGATTCAAATCAAAACGACAATACACGTTTGTATGTAGATTTCAATGAAAGTATTAGAAATTATGCTGGAACTATTAGTAGTCAATGGCGTAATTCGGATGTAAATGTTGTTGATGGTGATTATATCAAACTTAGAAATATTTCATTAGGTTATAGTTTGCCAAAATCATTTACAAATAAAGTAAATATAGCATCGGCTAAATTTACATTTCAAATGAATAATATTTGGTACTGGAGTGCTGCCGGAAATCATATCGATCCGGAAGTATATACCGTTAATTCAGGTACTCGTAATTTACCATTGCCAAAAACCTTCTTATTTGGCTTTAATCTTACTCTTTAAAAACATGAAACATATATATAATGCTTTATTACTTTCGATGATACTATTTTCGATTGTATCATGCGAAGATTACACAAATCTAACTCCAAAAGGAGCTTTAGTAATTGAAACAGCCGATCAATTTCATGAAATGGTCGCATTACCAAACAGAGGTTATCCGATAAATAATTTTCAATATTTGTCAGATGATCAATGGATGAAAGAATCCTATGTAATTGGGCAGACTCCCAATATTAATACCATCAATTTTACATTTGACGAAAGTACTGATAGGGTTGCTTTAATGACAGCATCAAGCTTTTATAATCAAGCTTACACTTATATCAATAGATGGAATACCATTATTTCATTAGTAGATGGTAGCAAAGGAGATGATGCAACAAAAAGATTGGCAAAAGCTGAAGCGAAGATTTTTAGAGCTTATGATCATTTCTTACTTATAAATACCTATGCTAAAGCTTATGATCCTCAAACAGCAGCAACTGATGGAGGTATTTGTATTATGGATAAATTTGATTTAGAAGCACAGCCTTCAAAATCTACTGTAGCACAGGTTTATGATTTTATTCAAAATGATATAGAAGATGCTTTGCCCTATCTTCAGGAAACGCCTTTAAATGTTTATCACCCTTCATTGGCATTTGCTTATGCGTTTAAGGCAAAAGTGCATTTGTTCAAACGTGAAATTGAAAAAGCAAAAGAAGCTTGTGAAAAATCTTTAAGCTATAATGATAAAATTTTCGATTTAGTAGCCTATAGTGCTCAAGGTGGTCCAAATGTGGTAACTGTACCCGCTGCAAATAATGTAGAAGTCCTAAGTTATCAATATATGACAGGATATAATGAGATGAATTTTGCCTATCAATATATTATAAGTCCTGAATTAAGAACTTTATTTGGAACTAATGATGCTCGTTTTAATTTGTTTTTCAATATAAGCAGTACAACAAATTTAGACCAGGGATCAAATACAGCTTATTGGGCAACAACATACACCAAGTTTTTTTACCCAACTGTAGGTATGAAAACAACCGAAGTGTATTTGATGTTGGCTGAATGCTATGCCAGAGAGAATAAATTAGATGAAGCTATTGAAATTTTAAATCAATTAAGAGAAAAACGTATATTATCAGGAACTGTGGATTTAGAAGTTCCATCCACAAGAAAGGAAACAATGGAATTAGTTATAAACGAGCGAAGAAAAGAACTACTTTTAGGCTTTAATCGTTTTTTTGATCTTAAAAGACTCAATAATGAAGCGGATTATGCTAAAACGATAACCAGAGTATTTCCAATTGTGAATCAAACAGTTCCAAAACAAACATATATTTTGCAGCCTAATTCAAGATTATATATTATTCCGTTTCCTTTGAATGCAATGACCAAAAATCCAAAATTAACCTTAAATACTGACGAAAAAGTTCCATTCTAAATCTAATGAAGAAATTCTTTATATTATTAACCATGTTGGCTGTTTATAGTCAGCATGGTTTTTCTCAAAATCCAGTTGAAAAAAAAGCAGATAGTACCAGTACTCCTCAAAAAGGAATATTACCTTACAATAAGATTATTAAAGACAGTACTAATAGTAAATCAGGTCTGTTTGTGGTTAATCAGGTTGAAAATAAATTCTATTTTCAAATTCCGGATAGTCTTTTTAATAGATACATGCTGGTAGTAACCCGATATTTGTCAACTCCTGAAGGTTTTGGAATGTTTGGTGGTGAAAAAGCTAATGAACAAACTATTTATTTTGAAAAAGGATCTAATAATACTGTTTATTTAAGATCACTGCAATATAAACAGGACGTTAGAAGTACAAATTCGATGCTGGCAAAAGCATTAGCAGGTAGTAATGAAAATCCTATTGTTGCCGCTTTTCCAATAAAGACTATTAATCCTGTTACCGGAAATGTTGTTATAGAAGTAACAGATGTTTTTAAGAAGGATAATCCAATGTTTTCTTTGGATAGTAAACAAAAAACAGATAAAAAACTAAGCGCTCTTGCAGATGATAAATCATTTATTGAAAAGATAGATACCTATCCAATTAATATTGAGGTGAAGACGACTAAAACATACACAAGTACTTTAGCGAGCAGCGGTAGTATTACATTACGATTAAACATCTCAATTGTATTGCTTCCTGAAACACCAATGCGCAAACGCTTTGCCGATGAAAGAGTAGGGTATTTTGCTAATAAATATGTTTTGTTTGATGATGAAGAGCAACGTGCTCAAACAAAATATATCGTTCAGCGTTATCGTTTGGAACCCAAAGAGGAGGACATTAAGAAATATCTAAGAGGAGAGTTAGTAGAACCTAAAAAACAGATTGTTTATTATATTGATCCTGCAACACCCAAAAAATGGCGTCCTTATTTAATTGCGGGTATCAATGATTGGCAAAAAGCTTTTGAGGCAGCTGGTTTCAAAAATGCAATTGTTGGTAAAGAATGGCCTGAAAATGATCCGACTATGAGTTTAGAAGATGCTAGATATTCTGTAATTAGGTATTATGCTTCAGAAACTCCTAATGCCTATGGTCCAAGAATCAGTGATCCTCGAAGTGGTGAAATTATAGAAAGTCATGTTGGTTGGTATCATAATGTAATGAAATTAGTTCAGAGATGGTATATGATTCAGGCAGGACCTTTAGATGCCAGAGCCAGAAAGATGCATCTGGACGAGGAGTTGATGGGACAATTAATTCGTTTTGTTTCTTCTCATGAAATTGGTCATACCATTGGTTTACGTCATAATATGGGAGCCAGTAACGCGACTCCGGTTGAAAAACTCAGAGATAAAAAATGGGTTGAAGCAAATGGACATACAGTTTCTATTATGGATTATGCACGTTTTAATTATGTTGCACAGCCTGAAGATAATATAAGTCCTAAAGGTATTTATCCGCGTATTGGTATGTATGATAAATGGGCTATAAAATGGGGTTACAGTTATTTTCCAAATGCAAAAGATGAGTTTGAAGAAGAAAAAAAACTCAGTAAACTTACTACTGATAATATAACCACTAATCCTAAATTATGGTTTGGAGGTGAAGGAAAAGACGAAGATCCACGCAGTCAAAGTGAAGATCTTGGTGATGATGCAGTTCTTGCTAGTGATTATGGAATTAAAAATTTAAAACGAGTTGTTCCTAATCTTATTCGGTGGACTTATCAGCCTAATGATGCTTATGATAATTTATCAGATATGCATAAAGCGGTAGTAAAACAATACAGTTTGTATTTATATCATGTACTGAAATATATAGGGAATAATTATATAACCAAGAGAACTGTTGATGAACAGGAAGTAGTAATAAAGCCTATTCCTAAAGTGAAAGTAAAAGCTGCTGTAGATTACGTTGGTAGACAATTGTTCGAAGCTCCACTTTGGATGTATCCAAAGGAAATAAGTCAGCTAATTTCTTTAAAAACAGAAGAACAGATTTCTGATCAGCAAAATCAGGTTCTCAATATGTTATTAAGTTCAGGGATGCTATATAACATTAGTATAAAATCTATGCAATTTGAAGGGGCTTATACAGTCCCGGAATTTTTAAATGATTTGCAACAAACAGTATGGGTGAATTTCAGCGGTGATGAAAAATTAGATTTTTACAGAAGAAGTTTGCAACGTAGTTATATTGAAAAACTCAACTTACTGTTATTGCCTAAAGAAGTAGAACCTGGGAAGGCTTTAAATACAGCACAACGAAGTGATGTAAGATTGTATGCTAAACAACATCTTTTAAAATTAAGAACCGATATTGAAAAATTGAAGACTGTTGCAATAGGAATAAACAAGGAGCATTTTGAAAGTATATTGATAGAGATAGATAAAATAATTGCAAAAATAAATTCGATTACACCATGAAAAAAATATTAGTTACAGCATTAGTTTGTTTAAGCGCTTTAGCTCAGGCACAATTAACTTCAAAGGAGGAAGTAGCTCAAGAATTAGTAGCAAAACGCGAAGAAGCAAAAAAAGAAATTACAAATAGTTATTTAGCTTTAAAAAATAGTTTGGTAAATTCGGATATTCAGACAATTTCGACAAATGCAACCAGGCTACAAAATTCATTAAAGAATTTTAGATTTAAAAAATTAAATCTTGAAGAAATGAATAAAGCGACAACAATAAGAAAAGAAATTATTGATCTTGCAGTTGATCTTGCAGAAGCTAAAGACATAAATGATCAACGCAAGTTTTTTGAATTGCTTTCGGAGAAATTTTGGAGCCAAGCGTCTAAATTTAAAGCTACTGATACTATGTTATATTTGCAAGTTTGTCCAATGACAGGTGTGAAGTGGCTAAGTGATAGTGAAGAAATTAAAAACCCTTATTATCCTAAAAATATGCTGACCTGTGGTGAAGTAAAGGCAAGTCTGTAATATTCACATCCGATATTGTTGATTGATACGGCATTCTAAAAAGAATGCCGTATTTTTTTTGAAAAAAGGGAGCGTTATAATAGTAGTTTTTATCTAATGTTTTTTAGTTGTTACAAGAGTGAATACCAATCTTCTTTTTTTATTTGATTATATATGGATTTCTTTTTTTCATAGACAAACAGGCTTTTTGTGGAGCTGAATGCTTGTCGGGTTTCTTAATTGCTTACATAGATTAAAAAATGCTATTTATAGATGCAAAGTGCTCGCTTGTATATGTTGTTAGACTTTGTGTATAGTGCTCTGCTATATTTGTTCAAAAATTTTTTATGTGTAGATTATTTATAGCGCTGTTTTTAGGAATTCTATTTGCTTCGTGTAATTCAGATGTAGATGCAGGAGAATTTGTCGTTGGTTCGGATAATTTATCAGTAAGTAATAAAGTTATTTTAATTGATACAGCTACGGTTGAGGTTTCGACCATTAATTTTGATTCTTTAGTGACTTCCAACCAAAACAGAATTCTTTTAGGGAACTATGATGATCCTATTTTTGGGAAAGTAACATCGGATAGTTATTTCCAGTTGAGCTCATCTAGTTTTAGTTTACAGACAACGAGTTCTGATCTTGAGGGAGCTAATTATGTTTTTGATTCTATCAGGATGGCTTTAGTTCCAGATAAGTATTATTATAATGACACAACTAAAGTACAATCGATAAGTATTCATCGGTTATTGCAAAAAGTTAAACCTAATACTGATGATGATAGTTTTTATAATAATTCTAATTTGAATTATGATGCAGTAAGTATTGGTACAGTTTCTTTCAAACCTTTGCCTATAAGGCAGGATACGGTTTTTGTAAAGATGGATGATACATTTGGTGAGGCTCTTTTTCAAAAATTAAAAAAGCGTGAGATAACTAATGAAGATGAGTTTGTGGAGTATTTTAGAGGCTTGGTTATCCGCTCTACTTCAGAAAGTTCATCTAGTGTAATAGGTTTTAAAACATCATGCTCAATGCAGTTGTATTATTCGAAAAAAGTAAGTGATTCAGAAACATCTTTTTTGAAAGAGTTTTCTATTAATGATGCCTCAAAACAATTTAATCGAATCTCATTAGATAGGACAGGCACAATTTTGCAGAACTTACCTGGTACGACTGAACGTTTGTCAAGTGATTTAACCCAAAATAGATCTTTTATTCAATCGGGTACAGGACTTGCTTGTAGAATTGATTTTCCGAACATTAAAGAGTTAAAATATATCACCGAAAAAGGAACTATAGTAGATGCAAAACTTATTATAAGGCCAGTGAATAATACTTACTCTAAGGTGTATCCTTTGGCTGACTCTTTAAATGTTTATGTAGCAGATAAACTCAATAGATTGCAAGGAACATTGAATTCAGCATCAGGTTATCCAGTTTATGCTGTTTTGAGCAAGGATAATGATGAGTTTAATGAAAATATAAGTTATAGTTTGCCATTAGGCAGTTTTATGCAAAACGAGATGATTAAACAATCAGATTCAAAGTCGGCTTTGATTTTAACTATTCCTAATATTTTTAAAGGGGTTGATCGTTTGGTATTAGGAAATCAAAAAAATGCGGCTAATAAAGTTCAATTGAAAATCTATTATATTTCTTATTAGATGAAAAATATTATCACAACAATGAGCTTTTTGATTTTGGTTTCCGTTGGCTCTTATTCACAAAGTTTATCCAGTTCACCTTATTCTATTTTTGGATTGGGAAGTTTGTATGAATCTAATTTTGGTACTCTTCCAGGAATAGGATCTTCTGGGATTGCTTTGCCGTCTAATAGATTTATAAATAATTTAAATCCTGCTTCTTTGGGATTCATGTATAAAAACCATTTTATATTTGATGTTGGTGCTAATGCTATACAAACTTCCTATCAAGATTTGTCCAAGAAAGAGAGTCGTAATAATGTACAGTTTTCTCATATTGCATTTGCTTTTCCTTTAACGTCTAAGTCGGCAGTTAGTTTAGCTTTAAAACCCTATTCTAGTGCCGGTTTTAAAATATCGGATTATAAATTACCTATTCAAGATAGCGATGAAGAATATACTTTAAGTGCTATTGGAACGGGAGGTTTGAATAATTTTGATATTTCCTACGGGCATCGAATAGGAAATAAATTATCTTTAGGTTTATCTACTTCTATCCTTTTTGGAAGTACTAAAGATTATAGAGAATATGCTATTTCTAATTCTTTAACCAATATTGAGAAAGAATCTTTTTATAATGGAGTTCGATTAAATATTAGTGGACAATTTAAAGTAGATTCTACTTTTACAATAGGAACTACTTTTAAATCGCCATCAAAGGTAAATGCGACTAAAGTGCAATCGGTGGTGACTTACAATGCAGATTTAGATACTTCAACTAGCGTTGAGTCTGATGCACAATCGGATACAGATGATTTTTATTTGCCTTTTGAATTAGGTTTTGGTTTTAGTAAGCAGTTTAAAAATAATTTAAACTTGACTATGGATTACGAAAAGGCGTTTTGGAAAAATACTAATCAGGCTGATTTGTATGGTAGTTATCTCAATCAGGAGAAGTTTAAAATGGGAGTGTCTTATAAAAAAGGGAATAATATTAGGAGGTATTTTGATCGTATTCAGTTTTCTACAGGATTACATTATGATACCGGTTATCTTGAGATTGATAATAAAAGAATAGAAAATAAGGCGATTTCTTTTGGGATTTCATTGCCTATTGAAAATACTTTTTCAGTGCTTAATATATCCTATTCATATGGTCAAAAAGGGAGAATCAGCAATGGATTAATTAAGGAAAACTATCATAAAATTTCAGTGAATCTTTCCTTAGATGGAATTTGGTTTGTAAAAAGAAAATTTGAATAAATTAGAAATCTATTTCTTGTACAGCATATTTGCCGTCTAATATGTTTTCCAAAACTTTAGGATTGGTATTTGTGTAAAAAATGGGCTCGTTGTTATTATCAGGATTAAAGCCGATTTCTTTTAAAACATTTTGCGTTTGTCTTGCCACGGCCAAACCAGAATCAATTATTTGAATATGATCGGGGATAATTTTTCTTATTTGAGGGATGAGATAGGGATAGTGACTACAGCCCAGTACAAGAAAATCAATATTGGCTTCAATCATTGGTTCAAGGTAGGAGTGAAGCAGTTGATTCATTTCTGGCGAGTCTATTTGTCCATTTTCAATGAGTTCAACTAATCCATAGCCGATTTGTTCCACTATTTTAGTTTCATAGAACATTTCGGTGGTTTTGTTGAATAATTCACTGTTTAAAGTGCCTTTGGTTGCCAGAATTCCGATGACCTGAGTTTTTGAGTTTATGGCAGCCGGCTTTATAGCTGGTTCAATTCCAATAAAAGGGATATCGTATTTTGCCCTTAGTTCTCTAATGGCATTAGTGGTGGCAGTATTGCATGCTACAACAATTAATTTACAGTTCATATCAAGTAGAAAATCGGTGTTTTTCATACTCAATCGAATGATTTCTTCTTTAGGTTTTTCGCCATATGGAGCATTTTTACTATCGGCTAAATAGATGGTTTTTTCGTTAGGTAAGAGATTGTGAATCTCTTTCCAGATTGAAGTTCCTCCTATGCCAGAGTCAAAAACGCCTATGGGTTGCTTGTTGTCCATTGAAACAAATTTAATAGCTAGAAATTAATTTTCCTAAAAAATAAGGTATAAAAAAAACCGCTCAATTCTGTGTAGAAAATAGAGCGGTTTTTTTGATTTTATAAGATTGTAAATTAGAATCCTAAGTCTTTTTTAACTTCAGTAGTGATGTTTGGACCATCAGCTAATAATAGAGTAGAACCGTCTAAAACGTATTGGAAACCTTTAGCTTTACCTACTTTCTGGATTGAAGCTCTTACTTTTTCCATTAATGGTTTTACAATGTCAGATTCTTTTTGTTGTAATTCTTTTTGAGCGTTATCTCTAAAGTCTACAATTCTTTTTTGCATGT
>JALRGZ010000242.1 GCA_023253295.1 Flavobacterium sp. | reverse complement strand
ACTTTACTGGTTTTTATGATATTATTGCTGTCGAAAAAGTACAGACATCCGTATTTTTTATAATGATTCTAGGAGTGCTGGGGACTGGAATAGCTAATATTTTGTTTTTTAAATTAATTCAGATTTCTTCGCCTGTATTTGCTACTTCTGTAACCTACTTAATTCCTATTGTTGCTTTCTTTTGGGGGATGTTAGATCATGAAATACTGACGCCGATACAGTTTTTGGGAGCATTTGTTATTCTGGTTGGGGTTTATTTATCTGCGAGAAAATAGTTTGGTTCTGTCAAGAATAAAAAAAGCATTCGTTGTGGCGAATGCTTTTGTTGTTATTCTAAAACCGGTTTCTCGGTTGGATTTCCGTATTTGTCAAAATAGAAAATAGGAATATTGAGTTTTTCCAGACCCGGTATCATATCTTTTCCTTTGCCAACAATAATAATTCGCGAATTATCTATCAGGAAATATTTGTTGGCTGCAGCCAAAACATCTTCCTTGTTAACGGCATTAATGGTTTTGATGTAGTTTTCGTAGAAATCGGCCGGTAAGTTTTCAATTTCTGTGTTTAGAGCGTAACGGGCAATTGATTCCGGTTTTTCGGCTTTCATTACAAAGCGGCCTATGTAACCTGCTTTGGCATTTTCAAGTTCTTCAGTAGTAACTTTTTCGGTTCTTATTTTTCTGATTTCTTTAATGAATTCCACAACGGCACTATCGGTAACATTGTTTTTTACTGCTGATGAGGAACGGATGCTTGTTACATATTTTCCAGCTCCAATACTGGTGCTTGCTCCGTAAGTCCAGCCATGGGCTTCTCTTAAATTCATGTTGAGGTAGCTGTTAAAACCTCCGCCTAATATATAACTTGCAATCACTGTAGGGAAAAAATCCTTGTCGTTCATTTTTAAGGTATAGGTGTTTACTACTGATATTTCAGATTGCACAGCATTAGGAACATCGATAAAATTAATTTGCAAGTTGGCAACGTTTTTTGGGTCTGGGTAGTTAATGTTGTTGCTTGTTCTTTTTTTCCAGGAACCAAAAAGTTGTTCTACATAAGGTTTGATTTCTTCGTATTTAATATCTCCCACAATGGCTAAATATGCGTTTTGAGGGGTAAAGTGAGAATTGTAGTTGTTGATTACGTCTTCTAACGTAATATTATTTAGAGTTTCTTCGGTAATGAATTCGCCTGAAGGGTGATTTTTTCCATATGCTAAAGCATTGACAACTCTGTTTGCAATAGCGGAAACACTTTTTTCCTGAGAGCGTAAGCCTTCAATTAGTTTGGCTTTTTCCTTATCTAGTTCTTCCTGAGTAAAATTTGGGTATAGGGCTCCATCGACAAGTAGTTCTAAACTGCGTTTAGCAAATTTTGATAATGCACTGGCATAAGCACTATTGGAACTAAAAGAAATACTAGCGCCCATAAAATCAACTTCTTCATTGAACTCATCCTTAGATATTTTAGTACTTCCGTTTCCTAGTAGGCTACTGCATAATTCATTAACTCCTTTTTTGTTTCCTTCGGTAAAAGGAGGAGTGTCGATAGTGAGATTGAAGGTGACTTTTGGTAATTTATGGTTTTCAACGACCATTACTTTTAATCCGTTTGGTAGGGTGAAAGCATGTGGTTTTTTTATATTTACTACTGGTGGTTTTCCTGCCAGTGGTTGTTTTCGGGCTTGTGCTTGCATAGTAGCGGTGACTAAAATTAAAATAAATAACAGGCTATTTTTTTTCATATTTTGAAAGAGCTTAGTTGTCGTTCTTTTCAGGGGTAGGAATGTAATCCAATATCAAACGTTGATTTGGGTTGAGGTACTTTCGGGCAGCTTCTCTAATTTCTTCTCTGGTAATAGAACGGTAGATTTCAATGTCTGTATTGATAAGGTTAATGTCGCCATGAATGGTATAATATCGAGCTAAATTTTCGGCAATACCTTCAACATTTGAATTTTCATTTACATATTGATTTTCAAACTGATTTAAAGTTTTTTGATAGTCTCTTTCGGAAATTAAATCGGTTTGAATTTTAATAATTTCTTCATCGATTTCTTTCAATAGGTCTTCACTCGTGAAGTTGTTCATTGGTAAACCGTAAATAATATAAATTCCGTAGTCTTCTTGGTTAAAACCTAATGCCCCAATTTGTAAAGCTATTTTCTTTTCATCGACAATTTTTTTATACAATTTAGAACTTTTTCCATCACTTAAATAAGAAGAGATGAAGTCTAATGCTCGAGCTTCTCGGGTTTTTACAGATGGTGTTCGATAAGCAGTTACCAGCATTGGGATTTGGATATTCGGGTCAATGTGAGTTGCTTTAATTGTTTCGGTTATTGGTTTTTCGACAAATTTTTCGCGAACAATGTTTTTGCCTTTTTTGATGGAGCCAAAATAATTTTGAATCCATTCCTTGGCTTGTTTTTGTTCAAAATCCCCGGCAACTACCAGAACGGCGTTGTTTGGTATATAGAATTTGTCATTAAAAGCTTTGAAGTCTTCTAATTTAGCAGCTTCTAAATGTTCGGTGGAACCAATAGTGGTCCAGCGATAAGGATGATTTACAAATAAGTTCTTTTTTACGGCTTCTATTATTCTTCCGTAAGGCTGGTTGTCGTAACGGGAGTTTTTTTCTTCCTTAATTACTTCTTTTTGGGTGTCTACTCCAATTTGATTAATTACAGGGTGCATTAATCGCTCTGATTCCATCCAAAGTGCTAATTCAAGGTTGTTGGAAGGAAATACTTCGTAGTAATAGGTTCTGTCGTCAGAAGTATTGGCGTTGTTTACTCCCCCGTTTGCTGTTACAATGTTAAACCATTCTCCTCTTTTGATATTTTTAGTTCCTTCAAATAATAGGTGTTCAAAAAAATGGGCAAAACCTGTTTTGTTTGGGTTTTCATCTTTAGAACCTACATGATACATTACCGATGTAATGACTACAGGTGCGCTATTGTCCTGATGTAGAATTACATGTAAGCCATTGTCGAGATCATATTCTTCAAAAGCAATTTTTTGTGCTGTGGCTATGCCGCCAAGTAAAATAGAAGAACTAATTGCCATTATAATTTTTTTCATATTAGATTAATAAAAAATGAGGTTGCATTATTTGGGATAGTGCGATAGTTGTTTCAAAAATACTTTTTTTAGTCTTGATTAGCCAATTCTATTTTTAGAATAAAAAGGGTAGTGAATTTCTTGTTCCTAAAGTATTGAAAATAAAGCGAAAATAAGAAGAATTATTTTTTTAAATTTAGTGATTGCGTGATAAAAAAATAATTGTATATTTGCAACCTTAAAAATCAATAAATCAATTTGGTATGTATGCAATCGTAGAGATAGCAGGGCAACAGGAGCTGCAGAAGTGGTTGTTATTGGTAGCACTCTTGTGTGTACCTTGGATGTTATGTCTTAAACCGTGGTTAATGAAACGTGCTCACGAGAAAACATTGCTCAAGCCAAGCCGCTGTTGTTGAACTAAAGCGAGGTGTTAAGCTTATATTAAAGCCACCATAGCCATATAAAATAGTTGGGTTGCTACCGTCTAATTTAATATCACTTTTGTAAGTAATAATCATCGGTACTTTAGTGCCGTCTTTAGAGGTATAAAATACTTGCTCTGAGGTGTAGTTGTCGCTATTAAAATCAATCCCTGACTTACGATATACTTTTGACTCACCG
>JALRGZ010000240.1 GCA_023253295.1 Flavobacterium sp. | reverse complement strand
AATCATAAGTCAGCTTTAAAAAGAATTAGAAGCAACGAGAAAAAAAGAGTATTAAATAGATACCAGCACAAAACTACACGTAATGCTATTAAAGCTTTGCGTTTAGCAACTGATAAAGTTGATGCTACTGCAAAATTATTTCAGCATTCTGGGTTTTTATCTTTTTGGAGTGAATGAATTGGGCGCCCGCTTTTTCTCAGGAATCTTTGGTGTATTAACCCTAATGACCACTTATTTATTTGTCAAAGATTTTTTAGGCATCCGCACGGCTAATAAAACCTTGTTTATTTTACTGAGTGCTTTTTTCTTTTTCCAGCAATTTCAACTGGCCGTTCCTGATCCTTATCTGATTTATTTTTGTGCAGCAGCCTTATTTTCTTTTTATCGCTTTTATGTAAAACGAAATCCCTGCCAGTTACTTTTTTGTTATTTTTTATTAGGATTAGGTGTTTTGACCAAAGGCCCTATCGCCATAGCCTTACCTGGTTTTAGCATTGCACTGTTTTTACTCCTCAACAAAGAAATCAAAAACGTCTTTTCCTATTATCCTGTTTTGGGATTAATCGGCATTTTAGTTGTTGCCGCTCCCTGGTACTGGTGCGTTCACGAACTTACTAATGGCGCCTGGACCGAAGGTTTTTTTGTAGTGAATAATCTGGAACGCTTTTCGGGAGCTATGCAGGGACATGGTGGCCCTTTCCTGATTACCTGGGCTTATGTGCTTCTGGGACTTTTCCCTTTTTCGTTTTTCCTGCCACAAGCCATTAAAAATGCTGTTCGTTCAAAAGAAAATCCGGTAGTACTCTTTTCATTAATTATAGGCGTTGTATTTATATTGTTCTTTAGTATTTCAGCAACCAAACTGCCTAATTACACCATGCCTTGTTATCCGTTTTTAGCCATTGTATTAGCCCATTATTTTGAAAACAACTGGTTTAACATCACCAAAGGCTGGAATAAAATCAGTGTTATAGCTATTGTGGTATTGGCTGTTGTATTGCCTTTTGGCGCTTATTTTGGTTTGCCACTTGACCCCAATCTCGCTTCCCAAAATACCTTAGGATTATGGTTGATCCCAACAGCAATAGGCACTTTAATAGCTGTTATTCTTTTATTCAAAGGCAAATTTGTTTACTGGTTTAACATTACCGGTCTGAGTTTTATCCTACTGGCTTGCATTTTGTTTGGCAAAATTTACCCTTCTTTAAACGAAATCAACCCAGTCAATACCGTAAGCAACAGTATTGGAAAAAATTCAGAATTCGTAGTCTATCAACGAATGGACTCCGCTTTTCCTTTCAACTTCCAACGCATTTTCCCTATTGTACAAACCGTTGCCGAACTTAACAGCTACCTCAAGCAACACCCGAATGCTTATGTGATGTCCAACATTCGCAACACCGAAGACCTGGACACCCTACAAAACTTACAACTGGTTTTACAAAAAAAATCCCCTTTTGAATATCATATTACGAAAGTGTATAAGAAAAAGTAAATAGACCTTCAATAAATAATCAAATTATCGAGAACTTTAAAAAAAGCTTCTCGATATTTTTTTATAAAAACACTTCATTTTCCCCAATAAAAAAATTTGTTAACAAATACAAGCTTACTGCCTACAATTGTAAGCGGGCCAATTGTAGGCATAAATCTAATTTTATCAACTATGGATATTAAAGAAAAATTTGGTCAAAAGGTAAAATCACTGCGAGAGCAAAAAGGCTTCTCAATAGAACATTTTGCCAATATTTCAAATGTTGACAGAAACTATATCTCTGATATTGAGAAAGGAAAAAGAAATGTTTCAATAACAATAATGGAAAAAATAATCATAGCCTTAGATACTGACTTTATAACATTCTTCAACGATAAAAATTTTAAGAAATGAAAATGAAAGAGAAAATATCAATTGATGAATTTGATGGTAAAAAATTTAAAATTCGTTTTGTCGAAGAAGATGATAATCGAAAAGCAGTCTTAACTCATTATTTACACAATTACCATAACGGAGTTAAAAAACATTTTGAAGAAGAAGCAACAAAATATTTAAAAGAAATTGTAGAATACAAAAAGGAAGAAGAAAAACTAAATCTAGTTGAAGAAACTGCTTTACAACAATTGCTCTTTGAAGTTGAAAATGTTCCTTTCCCTACTCCAAAAAACTATACTTTTAAATTCATTGATTTATTTGCAGGGATCGGTGGATTTAGACTTGCATTACAAAATTTAGGTGGAAAATGTGTTTTTACAAGCGAATGGGATGAAAATGCAAAAAAAACATACAGAGCTAATTTTGGCGAAGTCCCTTTTGGAGATATAACAAAAATATCCACTAAAAATTATATTCCTGATGGATTTGACATTTTATGTGGAGGATTCCCTTGCCAAGCATTTTCAATCGCTGGAAAAAGAGGTGGTTTTGAAGACACAAGAGGAACATTATTTTTTGATGTTGCCGAGATTATAAAAAACAAAAAGCCTAAAGCATTCTTTCTTGAAAATGTAAAAGGTTTAAGAAATCATAATGGAGGTAAAACTTTAGCAACAATCCTTAATGTCTTACGTAATGATTTAGATTATTACGTTCCTGAACCTGAAATTATTAACGCAAAAGATTTTGGATTAGCTCAAAATCGCGAACGTATATTTATTGTTGGATTCAGAAAAGATTTAGGGATTGATTCATTTGAATATCCAAGACCTTTTGAAGAAAAAGTTTTTTTCAATCAAGTTAAAGAAGACACGGTTGTTCCAACAAAATATTATTTATCAAATCAATATCTACAAACATTAAAAGATCATAAAGAACGTCACGCCAATAAAGGCAATGGTTTTGGGTACTCAATTATTGGAGATAAAGAAATTGCTAATGCAATAGTTGTTGGAGGAATGGGAAGAGAAAGAAATCTGGTAATAGATAATAGAATTACAGATTTTACTCCAACTACCAAAATAAAAGGAGAAGTAAACCGTGAGGGAATTAGAAAAATGACTCCTAGAGAATGGGCTAGATTACAGGGTTTCCCTGATGAATATATCATTCCTGTAGCGGATGCTTCTGCATATAAACAATTCGGAAATTCAGTCGCAGTTCCAGCAATTCAAGCTACTGCAGAAAAAATAATTGACCTGTTAAAAGAAAAATTATGATTACAGGAAACAAAGGAGAATGGAGTGAACCATATGCACTTCTTAAATTATTAGCAGATGGTAAACTTTATCTAGGTGATGAAAATTTTAATAAAGTCAAAGACATTTTTTATCCTATTTTAAAAATAATACGTCATGAAAAAAACAGAATGGTTGATTTTTCATTTGATGACGAACTTGTAATCATTTCAGACGGAGAGCTTATATTTAAAATCCCTTTGCTTAAATTTATTTCAAATACGAAATTATGTTTTGATAAAATAAAATCATCAAAGAAAGGCAAAGGATCATTTGAAATTCCTGAAATAGAATCATTTTTAGAATCATTTTCGATAACTTCATTAAAAGCTAAATCTAAATTAAAAAATGATATTACTATTCAAATAAAAGACCCAAATACTTTTATTAGTCCAACATTAGGTTTTAGTATAAAATCACAATTAGGCAGACCTTCTACATTAGTGAATGCTAGTAAACCAACCAATTTTACTTTTTTAATAAAAGGCAAAACCCTTTCAGAAGAAGAAATTTTAGAACTAAAGGAAATTAAAATATTTTCATCAAAGATAAAAATGCTTAAAGATTTAGGCGCTTCATTAGAATTTGAAAAAGTTGAACACCCAATTTTCGCATCAAACCTACAAACTATAGACTACAATTTCGACAAAATACTTGCTGAAATTTTAATCTTATTTTATAGTAATGATATTAGTTCTGAAAATACTGTTGCAAAATTCATTGAAAAAGTAACCAATAAAAACTCTATTGGATACAATTTGGATATAAACCCGACTATGTATGAAATGATAATGAAGAAATTCTTAACCGATTATGCACTCGGAATGAGAGCTGCCGAAGTTTGGAAAAGAGATTATCAAGCTACAGGAGGTTATCTAATAGTTAGGAGTGACGGCGAATTAATTTGTTATCACTTTTATTTTACTAAAAATTTTGAAGATTATTTATTTAATAACACAAAGCTCGAAACAGCAGATCCTAACAGAAATGAATTTGGTAATATTTACTCGGAAAATGGACAACAAAAAATAAAATTAAATTTGCAAATCAGATTTACTAAATAAAAATCACAATGGATCGTCATACTCCGCAACAACGCTCCAAAAACATGCAAGCTGTTCGCAGCACAAACACTAAACAAGAAATTCGGTTAGCAAAAGCATTGTGGAAATTAGGATACAGATACCGCAAGAATAATAAAACTGTTTTCGGCAAACCGGATATCACTTTCAAAAAACTCAAAATTGCCATTTTCATAGATTCAGAGTTTTTTCATGGAAAAGACTGGGAAACCAGAAAGAAACCACAAACCAATGCAGAATTCTGGGCTAAAAAAATTGAAAGAAACATACAAAGGGATATCGAAGTAAACAATTACCTGACTGAAAACAACTGGAAAGTACTTCGGTTCTGGTCAAAAGAAATAGAAAAAAATCTGGAAGAATGTATCCAAGTCATTGAGTACGAAATTGCATTGAGAAAAGCTAAATCCTAAAAACATCTTTTCCAACTTTTTCCCTATCTTTAAAGTCCAAGTTTAACCCCTCAAACTATGAAGACATTATCCCTATTATTCTTTACATTTTTCATATTTAACTGTGAAGCGCAGTTAAAAACTAACGATGCTATTCCACTTCAGGAAGACCCCAAAAACTACCGCTTAGAAACCGTTGCCGATGGCATTAACAATCCCTGGGGTATGGCTTTTTTAGCAGATGGTTCGCTATTGGTAACCGAAAAATCAGGTATTTTATATCATGTTACTAATGGTGTAAAAACGGAAATCAAAAATGTTCCTGCAGTGTACAATAGAGGTCAGGGAGGTTTGATGGATATTGTTTTGCATCCGGAGTATACCAAAAATGGCTGGATTTACATTAGTTATGCCTCATTGGAAGGAGAAGGAGAAGCCGGTGGCGCCAACACCGAAATCATCAGAGCCAAACTCGATGGAGATAATTTGGTGAACATTGAAAAGATTTATAAGGCAACCCCTAATTCCAAAAGATCCATTCATTTTGGTTCCCGAATTACTTTTGACAATGAAGGCTATTTGTTTTTTTCCATCGGGAGCCGTGGTTTTGAAAATGAAAATCCACAAAACATCACTCTTGACGGAGGTAAAATCTACCGCCTTAATGCCGATGGCAGTATCCCGAAAGACAATCCTTTTGTAGGGCAGCCTAATGCCAAAGAAACAGCTTTTACGTATGGTCATCGCAATCCACAGGGATTGGTCAAAAATCCTTTTACGGGTGACATCTGGGAACACGAACATGGACCACAAGGTGGAGACGAAATTAACATCATCAAAAAAGGAGCTAATTACGGCTGGCCAATCATCACTTACGGAATCAATTATGACAATACTATCATTACCAACGAAACGCAGAAAGAAGGAATGGAACAGCCTCTGTATTACTGGGCACCTTCCATCGCTCCCTGCGGAATGGATTTTGTAAGCAGTGATATATATCCGGATTGGAAAGGAAGTTTGCTTGTAGGTTCACTTAAATTTCAATACTTGGAATTAGTGAAATTAGACGGTAATAAAATCATTGGCAGACAAAAAATCGCCAGCGATATCGGTCGTCTTCGCAGTGTAAAGCAAGGTCCTGATGGCTACATTTATATTGGAGCGGAAGGAAAAGGAATTCTAAAAATCATCCCTAATTAATTATAAACAATCCTACTAATGACTAACAAACTTATTTTTGGATTCACAGCGTTGACTTCGTTGTTTTTTTTCTATTCGAATACAGAATTCAACTCCAATTCTAAACCGAATTATCTGAATTTAAAAGAAGTTCAACAGCAAACAGCTTTGCAAAAAAGTATTGCCCGAGGCAAAGAAGTCTATACCGAATTTTGTATTCAATGTCATATGGCTAATGGAAAAGGAAACGGAATTACTTTCCCCACTCTCGATGGCTCCGATTGGTTAAAAAAGAACAGAAAAGAAAGTATTCATGCTGTTAAATACGGTCAGAAAGGAGAAATTGTAGTTAATGGCAAAAAATTTAACGCAATGATGCCTCCACCGGGATTAAGCGATGAAGAAGTAGCCGATGTACTGAATTACGTAAACAATTCCTGGAGCAATAAAAACCGAAAAATGATTACGACAAAAGAAGTTTCGCTGATAAAACAATAAATTTTTTTTTACACCGTCACTTCGAGTGATTTTTCGTAATGATAATGAAGAAAAATTTTATCGAGAAGTTTCGTTTATCCAATAGTTCTCGATACTTCAAACTAATTTTCTATCGCAAATTAGTTTTCAACTCCTTTAGATTTGTTTTCTAGAAAATGATATTTTTATAATAAGAGAAAAGCGTTTAAGTAAACTAATATTCACTCCGAGTAAAACTCATAGTTCGATTAAGACTTAAACACTTTCTTATCAAAAAC
>JALRGZ010000225.1 GCA_023253295.1 Flavobacterium sp. | reverse complement strand
GAGGCAGGTGTTGATGCAATTGTGGCTGAGGGTTTTGAAGCAGGTGGTCATAACGGGCGTGAAGAAACCACTACTTTTACTTTGATTCCAATGGTGAAAGAACAAATAAAAATTCCTATTATTGCAGCCGGTGGAATAGCTAGTGGTGAAGGAATGCTTGCGGCTATGGTTCTTGGAGCAGATGGTGTACAGCTAGGAAGTCGGTTTGCGGCTTCGGTTGAGTCTTCAGCTCATGAAAACTTTAAGCAGGTGGTTGTAAATACTAAAGAAGGGGGAACGCAGTTAACATTAAAAGAGTTAACCCCTGTACGATTGATTAAGAATAAGTTTTTTGAAGATATTCAGGAATTGTATACTAAATGCCCAACCAAAGAAGATTTAATAGCCCTGTTAGGAAGAGCGCGTTCTAAAAGAGGTATTTTTGAAGGTGATTTGGTAGAAGGGGAGTTGGAAATAGGACAGATTGCAGGATTAATACACGAAATAAAAACAGCTGAAACCATTGTGCTTGATATGATGCAAGAGTATCAGTTAGCTAAAGCTAAGGTTGCCCATTTTTTATGAAAAACAGATTTCGAATGACAAAATTAAAATGCTTTTATATATGCCTGCTTTTTTTAGGAATTGGCATCCAACAATCCTATAGTCAAACCTATAAATTCCGTACTTCCGGCTTTAGTGTTTTAGAAAAAAATGAAAAAGGCAAATGGGGTAATTGGTCTGATTTGAGTTTGGTAAATATTACGGTAACCTTAGATACAGATAAAAATAGAATTCTTGTTTATTCGCGAAACATACAGTTGTATGAAATCCAAACCTACCAACCCGAATCGGAATCCGAAAGTGATCTGGTGTATTCATTTCTTTGTAAGGATAATGACGGAGTGGATTGTACCTTATCAATCATTACAAGAAAAAAACAGGACAATAGAAAGCAACTTTATATTACTTATCCCAACCACGTAATTGTATACAATATTTTTACGATGTAAATTGGGTTTTACTCGATTTCAATATCCTTTATAAATTCATCATATTCCAGGTAAAAACGCTCTAAGGCATCCATTTTTTCATTATAAAAATCAAAAATGATATCCCAGTTGTTGCGGTTGCTGAAACCTACACCTTGTTTTTCAACCCAAATACGGCTAATGGTTTTTCCGCTTTCTAAAACATAGTCTTTTTCAAAAACTAAATCACTGATGAATTCTTCTTCCAAGATGTTTTTTAAAGCTTGCAGTTTTTCAAAATAAGCCGTTCTTTTTTCATTATTACGGTTTTCAATGTCAATAAGAACCTGCGCTTTTTTGTTATCCACATAAAATTTAAAAGAAAAATCCTTAATCTTGGTGTCATACAGCATCCATTTTTTTGGGTATTTTTCTGCAAAAGTTACCCAGAATTCTCTTTTTAATCGTTGTGTTTCTTCTTTACAATACATTTTATAAGCTTTGTCTTTAGAAAATTTGTTCTGACTCGTTTTCTAAAGTATATTTATATAATTATTTGCAAAAATAGTTTTTGAAAATGGATTTTCAACAATTTTTAGAATTTATACCTGCTTTAGTTCAGGCTCCGCTTTCGGCTTCACTTTCTCATGAAAAAATGATGCCCTTTGAGCGCAAAGAATTATTGGCTAATATGAATCTAAAAGAAAGAAACCCTAAAGAGGCTGCCGTTACGATGTTGTTTTATCCCAAAAATCACGAAACACATTTAGTTTTGATTGTTCGTAACTCTTATAAAGGAGTGCATTCTGCTCAAATTGCTTTTCCGGGAGGAAGATTTGAACCCGAAGATGTTGATTTTAAAACAACTGCTTTACGTGAAACCGAAGAAGAGATTGGTGTAAATCGAAATAAAATTGAAATTGTAAAAGCTTTTACTTCTTTGTATATTCCTCCAAGTAATTTTATGGTTTACCCTTTTTTAGGAATTTGCAAAGAGGAAATTTGCTTTGTGCCAGATCCTTTTGAAGTGGCGGCTATCATAGAATTACCATTGGTTGTTTTTAGAAATGATTCGATTGTAACCATTGAAACACTTACTACTTCTTATGCAAATCAAATCGAAGTTCCTGCTTTTAAAATAGACGGACATATCGTTTGGGGAGCCACGGCAATGATGTTAAGTGAATTAAGAGATGTTTTGAATAAAGTCTTAACTGATTAAAACTATTGGAAGCTAACTTGTATTTAAATATACAAATAGTATTTTTGTAGTTTTTCAACCAAATTTAACCCATTACTGTTTATGAGACTTTTTAAAAGAAATCCTTTCGGACATATCCTATTTCTTAAAAAATGGCTTATCCGTATTTTTGGGAGTTTTACTCATAGGCGCTATCGTGGGTTTAATGATTTACAAATTGAAGGTTCGGAAATTATTCGAAATTTACCGGATAACAATGTACTTTTTATTTCCAATCATCAAACTTATTTTGCTGATGTAGTGGCCATGTTTCATGTATTCAATGCAAGTTTAAGTGGAAGAATAGATTCTATTAAAAATATTGGCTATCTATGGCAACCTAAGATGAATATATATTATGTGGCTGCCAAGGAAACGATGCAATCGGGATTATTGCCTAAAATTTTGTCATATGCCGGAGCAATTCCTGTAGAAAGAACCTGGCGTTCCGAAGGGGTAGATGTGGCTGAAAAGAGAGCTGTAAATCCTAGTGATACCGAGAATATTAAAAAAGCACTCAATGATGGTTGGGTAATTACTTTTCCGCAAGGGACAACACGTTCTTTTAAACCGGTGAGAAAAGGAACAGCACACATTATTAAACAACATCGTCCTATTGTGGTACCAATTGTTATTGATGGTTTCAGACGTTCCTTTGATAGAAAAGGTATCCGAATGAAGAAGAAAGGAATTCTGCAATCCTTTATTATAAAAGAGCCCTTAGAAGTAGATTATGATAATGATAGTATTGAAGAAATTGTAGAAAAAATTGAGTATGCAATCGAACAACATCCTTCATTTTTAAAGGTAATTCCAGCCGAAGAATTAGAAGAGCAAGAGGAGTTGAATAAATTACGTCAGTGGGAAGTTGAGTAAATTACAAGTTCTTGTTTTTGTAAAAATTCACCAATAAATTCACAAATTTACTATAGCTATCCATTCCTTCTTTTTGTTGGTTAATTTTTAGATAGCGATCATAGAAAGCATGAAAACCTTTTTCGATAGGTGTTTCGTATTGTCGCCAGAAAGTTTCACTTTCTTTATAGTTTTCAATAACACCTGGATGAACGGTTTTAATTAATTGAAGGTAAATTTTTTCGTTTCGAATGTACCAATTGTTTAAACAATACTTTAAGGCAAAGCTGTATCCGGAATATTTAAAATACAAATCCTCATTGTTTACCGAAGTCATAAAGCCAATGAAATTGCATTCGCTTTCGCTGGCATATCCCATTTGATGCGCCATTTCGTGGCAGCTGGTAGTGGGTAAATTGTATTTAGGCATTAAATCATTTACCTGAGCTTCATTGGTAAAAGGATTTAAATAACCTCCAAATCCCATATAGGTTAAAGGCAAACTGATCAGTGACTTTTTGATGCTGCTGTTCTGGTAATCAAAGAAAGCATAGCTTTTCGATAAATTTTGATAACCATTTATGTTTTTTTCGAAAGTTTCTTCATGACTGTATGGGAAAACTACTTTTAGATTTTTGTTATTAGTAATTTGTTCCTGTACTTCATTTGTCTTATCGATGATTTTTTTGGTGAACTCATAC
>JALRGZ010000140.1 GCA_023253295.1 Flavobacterium sp. | reverse complement strand
CCAAATTTTGTAGGCAAAGCCAAGGCTTTAGCTCCGTCTAAAACTAAATATTCGGCTGTGATTAATAGTTTTCCGTTGCTGTAAAATGTTTTTTTTATATCCATTTTAGAATTTGAATGGTTTGATGCTAGTGCTATTGGTTTTTTCTAAGATTTTCAACAAAATTCACTACGCCGCTATGTGAAACAACATGGTTTTTAAAATGTTTTTGTACCAAATGACGTTCGTCATTCGTGGCTTCCAATTGATTTAAAATATTATTCAAATGCATTTTCATATGTCCGTCCTGAATCCCCGTAGTAGTTAAGGAACGTAAAGCGGCAAAGTTTTGTGCTAATCCGGCAACGGCTACAATTTCCATTAATTCTTTAGCTGATGGATTTTCAAGCATTTCTAAACATAGTTTAACCAATGGATGTAAACTGGTTAATCCACCAACAGTTCCTAAGGCTAATGGGGTTTCTAACCAGAAACTAAAGATGTCGTTTTCTATTTTAGCATGGGATAAACTACTGTATTGGCCATCTTTGGCTGCATAAGCATGTACTCCCGCTTCTACAGCTCTAAAATCATTTCCTGTGGCTAAGATTACAGCGTCTATTCCGTTCATGATTCCTTTGTTGTGGGTTACAGCACGGAAAGGTTCTACTTCGGCAATTTGAACGGCGCGTACAAAACGTTCAGCAAATGCTTGCGGATTTGGGATATGTTTTTCAGCTAATTCTTCAATTGGGCAGGAAACTTCGGCTCTTACAATGCAGTTAGGAACATAATTAGAAAGAATACTCATTACAACTTCGATGTTTTTTTCTTCTTCTGTAAAAAGTTCGTAATTCTGAGCTTCCGCTTTTAAAATACTTGCAAATTGTTCCAAACAAGAGTTGATGAAATTGGCTCCCATGCTGTCTTTGGTTTCAAAAGTAGCATGCAGTTGGAAATAATTAGCTAATAAGTTGGTTTTATCCTCCAATGTGATATCCAGGATTCCACCACCTCGTTGTTGCATGTTTTTAGTCAGACTTTCTGTTTCAGAGAAAAGTTTGGCTTTGGTTTGTGCAAAGAATAATTCCAGTTTAGAACTATCTCCTTTATATATAAAATGTACCTGACCAATTTTTTCGGTATTAATTACGGTTGTTTTAAATCCTCCTCTTGTAGACCAAAATTTTGCCGATTTGGATGCGGCAGCTACTACCGAACTTTCTTCAATTGCCATCGGAATCGTGTGGTATTTTCCATTGATTAGGAAATTTGGAGCAACTCCAAGTGGTATGTAGAAGTTACTTATGGTGTTTTCAATGAATTCATCGTGAAGTTTTTGAAGTTTTTCGTCAGAATTCCAGTATTTTTTTAATAATTCGATTGCCTTGCTTGGGGTCGAAAAGTAGGCTGAAGCAATCCAGTTAATTTTTTCTTCTTTTGATAATTTAGAGAATCCGGCTACGGCTGTATTCATTTTCAGTAGATTATGTGGTAAATGTGCTGCAAATATACGTTATAGCCTCCTTATATGCTATTATTTTATCGTCAATTAATTCGATAATTCTAGTCGAGTTATTGCATTTTTAATAGATTTAATATCAGTTTATTGTTATTTTTTTATTAATATTGAAAAATTTTTCTAACGTTTAGTTTATGAGATCAAAACCGTATTCATTTGTATTGTTTTTGTTGAGTATTGTTGCTTTTGGACAACAAAAAATTACCGTTGAATCTATTTACCGCGGAATGTTCAGAGCTCAAGGAATGTATGAATTACAAGCCTTGAAAAACTCAAATCAATATACGGTACTCAATCATAATCAAACTACTCAATCCACACAGGTAGATTTATATGATTTTTCCAGTTTAGAAAAAACAGCTACGCTGATTGATTCAAAATCTCATCAGGGGATGCCTGCAATTGAAAGTTACAGATTTGATGCAGCCGAAAAAATGATGTTGTTGGCTTGTAATTCGACGCCAATTTATCGTCGTTCTTCGACTGCAGATTACTATTTGTACGATATTGCTAAAAAGGAATTGATTAAACTTTTTGAATTTCAAATTCAAGAAGCTACATTTTCACCTGACGGAAAGAAGATTGCTTTTGCTCGTGATAATAATTTATTCCTTTATGATATTGCGACTAAAAAGACAGTTCAAATTACTAATGATGGAAGAAAAAATGCCATAATCAACGGTATTTGTGACTGGGTCTATGAGGAAGAATTTGAATTTGTAAGAGCATTTGACTGGTCTAAGGATAGTAAAAAAATTGCTTATATCCGATTTGATGAAACTGAAGTTCCTGAGTTTACTATGAATATTTATGCTCAGCAATTGTATCCAGCTAACCAAACATTTAAATACCCAAAAGCTGGAGAAAAAAACTCTGCTGTTTCATTACATATTTATAATGTGGATGCTAATGCTACAAAAACAGTTAATTTGAGTAATTACTCTGATTTTTATATAGCAAGATTGAAATGGACCAATGATGCAAATGTTTTATCCGCTCAAGTTTTGAATCGTCATCAGGATAATTTAGACTTGCTTTTTATTGATGGTAATTCCGGAGATAGAAAAGTAGTTTTAAATGAAAAGGACAAAGCTTATGTTGAAGTGACTAATAATTTGACTTTTTTAAAAGATAATAGTTTTGTTTGGACGAGTGAAAAAGACGGTTTTAATCATGTGTACCACTATGATAAAACAGGGAAGTTAATTAACCAGGTGACTAAAGGAAATTGGGAAGTAACTTCTTTATATGGGATTGATGAAAAAAACAATACTGTTTTTTATCAATCAACAGAAAATGGTTCTATCAATAGAGGAGTATATAAAATAGGTTTAAAAGGTAATAATAAAATGGCTTTGTCTAATACTATTGGTACAAATGAAGCGACTTTTAGTCCTAATTTTGATTATTACATCCGTGAATTTTCAAGCACTACACAGCCTACTACTTTTACACTCAATGAAGCTAAAACAGGAAAAGAGTTAAAAGTAATAGAGGATAATTCTGCATTAAAGAATAGATTGGTAGTTTGTAATTTGCCTAACAAAGAATTTTTTGTTTTAAAAACGGAAAAAGGGAATGAGTTAAATGCATGGATTTTGAAACCAAAGGATTTTAATCCAACTAAAAAGTATCCTGTATTTATGACTCAGTATTCTGGGCCTGGTTCACAGCAAGTAGCGAATCATTGGAATACTGTAGATGATTATTGGTGTTCAATGCTTACCCAACAAGGATATATTGTTGTGTGTGTTGATGGAAGAGGGACTGGCTATAAAGGAGCTGCGTTTAAGAAAGTAACTCAGTTGCAATTAGGAAAATATGAGGTAGAAGATCAGATTGATGCTGCTAAAGTGATAGGAAACTATCCTTATGTAGATAAATCTAGAATAGGAATTTTTGGATGGTCATTTGGAGGATTTATGGCTTCTAACTGTATTTTGAAAGGGAATGATGTTTTTAAAATGGCTGTTGCGGTAGCTCCTGTTACAAACTGGAGATTCTATGATAGCGTTTATACCGAAAGATACATGCATACTCCACAAGAGAATGCGAGTGGGTATGATGATAATTCGCCAATTAATTTTGCAAAACAATTAAAAGGAAAATACCTTTTGATTCATGGTAGTGCCGATGATAATGTACATGTGCAAAATGCGATGGAAATGATGACTTCTTTAATTCAGGCTAACAAACAATTTGATTCGCAAATTTATCCTGATTGTAATCACGGGATTTATGGGGGAATGACAAGAATTCAATTGTTTAATAAAATTACCAATTTCATCAAAGAAAATTTATAATATGATAAATAAGTCAATTGAAGAGCAAACGTTATTTGGACATCCAAAAGCACTTTTTATACTATTCTTTACAGAAATGTGGGAACGATTTTCATTCTACGGAATGAAAGCCCTATTGATTTTCTATCTAACAAAATATCATTTATTTTCTGATAATTCAGGAAACTTATTAATTGGGAGTTATGCTGCCTTGGTTTATGCTGTACCCGTAATAGGAGGTTTTATTGCAGATAAATATTTAGGTTTTAGAAAAGCTATTGTTTTTGGTGGTATTATGTTGGTTTTAGGTCATTTAGGAATGGCTTACGAAGGAAATGCTGCTACACAATCTATTACAGGAGAGATAACTAGAGATAATATAGCTTTGCAAGTATTTTATTTTTCAATGTCTTTAATCATTTTAGGAGTAGGTTTCCTAAAAGCAAATATTTCATCTTTAGTTGGTGAATTATATGAAGTTGGAGATAAACGAAGAGATTCTGGATTTACTATATTTTATATGGGAATTAATTTAGGTTCTTTAATGGCTACCCTATTGGTAGGTTGGTTAGGAGAAACCTATGGTTGGAGTTATGGTTTTGGAGCAGCAGGAATTGGAATGTTTTTAGGTTTAGTAACTTTTATTTCAGGTAGAAAATTATTATTAGGAAAAGGAGAATCAAACAATCAATCTTTTTTAGAAAAGACATCGTTTGGATTAAAGAATGAATGGTTAATTTATATTGGAAGTATACTATCAACTCTGATTTTTTGGCAAATGGTTCAAAACCATGAGGCTGTTTCTTGGGCTTTAAAAATTGCAGGAGCTGTTTCCTTTTTATATATTGTTTATTATGCAGCTACTCAATTAGATGGAAAAGAAAGAGGCCAACTAATTGCATTAACAATCTTAATCATATTTACAATCGTATTTTGGGCATTGTTTGAGCAAGCATACACATCATTGAATTTATTTGCAGACAGAGCTTTAAATAGAAAAATTTTTGGTTTTGAACTCTCTGCAAGTCAGTTTTTAAGTTTTAATGCATTATTTATTGTTTTATTAGCACCTTTTTTTGCTTGGTTATGGGTGAAATTAGGAAAATACAATCCAAATACAGCAGTTAAATTTTCATTGGCACTATTTTTAGTAGGTTTAGGATTTGGAGCATTAGTAATGGGAATCAATGTTTCTGGAGGTGGAAAAGTAGCAGCAGTCTGGTTGATACTAGCTTACTTGTTGCATACTTGTGGTGAATTGTGTTTATCACCAGTAGGACTTTCAGCAGTTACAAAATTATCACCAGTAAAAATTGTAGGTTTTATGATGGGGGTATGGTTTTTAGCAACGGCAAGTTCTGAATTCATTGCTTCGGTTTTAGCTAATATTGCATCTGTAGATACTTCTAACGGAATGGCTCCTGATTTGAATCTGGCTAAGCAAACTTATTTAGTGTTGTTTGAATACTTGTTTTATACAGGATTAGGAGTTGGCTTATTATTATTGCTAATTTCGTCTTTTATAAAAAAATTAATGCACGGTGTAGATAAAGAATTAAATAATTAATATTTATAGTATGGATCAAAATTCAAAAGATCAGTTTTTTAGTAATAATGTTTTAGGCCATCCTGCAGGTCTTTTTATCCTTTTCTTTACAGAAATGTGGGAACGTTTTTCGTTTTACGGAATGAGAGTGTTGTTAATTTTATTTTTAACTGCTTCAATGTCGGATGCAAATCCAGGATGGGGTTGGAGTGCTGAGAATGCTGGAGCTTTATACGGTACTTATGCATTGCTATTGTATATTACACCAATCTTTGGTGGAATTATAGCTGATAGATATATTGGATATAGTTGGGCAGTAGTTTTAGGGTCAATCATCATGACTCTTGGACATATTGCTATGTTTATGGATACTCCTTTTATGTTGTATTTAGGATTAGGATTATTGGTTATTGGAACTGGTTTCTTTAAGCCTAATATGACTTCTATTTTATCTGAAATGTATAAAAAAGTTCCAGAAAAGAAAGACGGTGCTTATACCATCTTCTATATGGGGGTTAATGCAGGAGCTTTTTTTGGTATGATGCTTTGTGGTTATTTAGCGTCTAATTTAGGATGGCGTTGGGGATTTGGTCTTGCTGGAGTTTTTATGTTATTAGGGACTTTACAGTTTTGGATGGCAAAACCATTATTTGGAGAAATTGGTGATAAACCTTCTAAAGAAAAAAAACAGGCTGTTATTGAGCAAAATAAAATTTCGAATAATCCTGAAGATAAGCCAAATCCATACACAGTAGTCGATTATACGTTAATAGGTATTTCAACACTAATTGGTTTGTTATACGCTTTTAATGATCCACTTTCTAAAATTGGAAATGTAAATTTATTCCCATTTACAGTTGGTGGATTAGATGGTTCTGTTTTTATTGCTCTTTTAGGATTAGCCTTGTTTTTGTATTTGGTAATCTCTCGTTTATTACGTTATACTACAGTAGTTAGAGATAGAATGATTGCAGTTATTGTTTTCGCTTTCTTTACCATTTTCTTTTGGATGTCGTTTGAGCAAGGAGCTTCTTCTTTAGTGATTTTTGCAAGAGACAATGTGGATAGAACTTTAGAAGGTACCTCATTAACTGTATTTAATACTTTTAATACCTTATTAACTGTAGTGCCATTAGTTATTATTTCATGGGTATTAATTTTATTGGCAAAACAGACTTGGAAGAAAATTACATTCTCAGTTATTGTTTTAGCTGTAACTTTTATCATAGTATGGTGTATTGCGTTATGGATGTTGAATAATGAATTTAGTAAAGAAGCTTCTGCTATTGATCCAAGCTGGTTTTCTATTTTGAACTCTTTCTTTATTATTGCATTGGCTTCAACAGTTTCTAAAATTTGGGACAGTAAGTTCAATCCGCCTGCAGCTACTAAATATGGTTTGGGATTAATCATTATGGCAATTGGATTTGGATTATTGGCTTATGGTGCTCATGGAATTGAATCAGGAGTTAAAGTTTCTATGATATGGTTAGTATTAGCGTATTTATTCCATACACTTGGAGAATTGTTTTTATCACCTGTAGGATTGTCATACGTTTCTAAATTAGTTCCTGCCCGTATGATTGCTTTTATGTTTGGTATGTGGTATTTAGCGATTGCAATTGGAAACAAATTAGCAGCAGTACTTGGAGGGCAAATTGAAAATATTACTAATACTTATTCGTTATCTACTTTTTTCCTGATATTTACAATTGTGCCAACTATAGCTGGTCTTATTGTGATTGCTTTAAATCCTGTTATGAAAAAGTTAATGCACGGAATTAAGTAAAAAATATTGGCAACATTTTTGCTATCTTTAATGTCTTTAAAACTAAGACTATTATGAAAAAAATATTTTTTGTTGCTGTTTTCTTTTTTGGATTGAATGCAACTCAGGCTCAGGAATTAAAATGGTATACAGACGTTAAAGAAGCAGCTGCTGTAGGTAAAAAACAAAAGAAGCCATTAATGCTTTTTTTTACCGGAAGTGATTGGTGTGGATGGTGTATTCGTTTACAAAAAGAAGTTTTGTTGACGCCTGAATTTAAAAAATGGGCAAAAGAAAAAGTGGTATTAGTAGAATTAGATTATCCAAGAAAAAATACACAATCGGATAAAATTAAACAACAGAATACTGAACTTCAAAATGCTTTTGGTATTCAGGGGTATCCTACAGTTCATTTTGCCAATGCAACAAACAAAGATGGAAAAGTAGATTTTCAGTCAATTGGTAAAACAGGTTATGTACCAGGAGGTCCTGTTGCCTGGTTAGAAGTAGCTAACGGAATTTTAAGTCAAAAATAAAATACAAATTTAGTTTAATAGGAAGTATCCCTTTTCGGCAGTAGCATGAAAAGGGATATTTTGTTTTTCGCAACTTCTTTTCCATTGTTCTAATATGGATTTGTAATTCGAGCCATCAGCAATGATAAGTTTGGGTTTTAATGTTGTTAACACTCGATCTAAATTGATTTTAGGTGTCTTCGTTAACAAAACGATATCAGGTTCTGCATTTAGTGGGTAAATTCCAATACTATCTAGAATAAGGATTTTATTAGACTTGTAATATGCAGTATGTTTTATTGGCTTTATTTGGTCAACATAACTAAAATTGTTAATCAAATAGGATTTTAATATTGGGTTTTTAGTTGCAATGCTGTCATTAGTATAAAGTGATACTGCCCTTCCTGTTCGATGCGCAATTAAGGTTTTTCTTTTTAGATTAAATACAATCCATTCTTCTTGATTTTGAATTGTCCATCGATTATAGATTAAGGAAGATTGTAACGTGATGATGGTTAATAATACCAATAGTAACTTGTTGAATTGTGGTTTTTTTAGCCAAAGAATTGCTGTGATTATTAGTGCATAAGTGCAAATAAGCAACAGCAAATTAAACGGAATATCTTTGATGATAAATTGTTCAAATGAAGCAATGAAATTGATGATTTTGTTCAATAAAAGTATACTCCATTCAAAAGGTTTACTGAGCCAAATGTTAATCCATCCTGTGGCAGCCAGTAAAATGGTTATTACTCCTAAAAGCATAATTATACTTAATAATGGAATTACAATTAAGTTCGTGATAAAAAATAAGCCGGGAAATTGATGGAAGTAATATAAACTCAATGGTAAGGTGCCTATTTGAGCTGTAAATGAGACCGTGAGAATGTCCCAGATATATTTGAGTATTTTGTTTTTAGGTTTCCAATAAGAGGTTAAAATGGGTTGAAACCAGATGATGAAAAATACAGCAAGATAGCTAAGTTGAAATCCTACATCAAATAGGAAATTAGGTTGGAAAAGTAAAATCAAAAGTATTGAAACTATTAAAGTGTGGTAGATGTTCACGCTTCTTTTAAGATGTAGTCCTATGGCAACAAATGAAAACATGGTGACCGAACGCACTATTGAAGCTGATAATCCGGCTATTAGTGCAAATGAAAATAAGCATGTTAGCAAGATGCCTAGTTTTAATAAGGATCCTTTTTTAGTGTTTGGAATGGGTTTGAGGATGAAGTTCAGGAACAAGAATATAATACCTACATGTAATCCTGAAACAGATAAGATGTGTATGGCTCCGGCATATTGATAATTCTGAAGAATATCAGGAGAGATGTCCTGACGTTGCCCCAGTAATAAGGCTGTTGCTACGGCTAAGGCTTCTTTGTTAAAATGTGTTTTTTCTAAGTTTTGAGTAATTTTAGAATTTAACTTTGCAGTATAATACCAAATGTTTTTTTGAAGCTCTGTGCTTATTTTGATAGTGGCTGGATTAGCATAAAGCTGAGCGTAAATTTGTTTGTTCTTTAGGTAGTTACTGTAATCAAACTGATTTGGGTTTTCAGGTTTCTTGTTTTTCTGTAGCTGTCCTTTTATTTGAGCAATTGTGCCAACTTCTAATTTTTTTCTAAGCCCTTTTTTAGGAATGTTTATTAATACTCGTCCGCTGTAGTTTTTGTTGTCGATGGTTTGAACTATTGCTATATAGCGTTGATTATAATAGCTGTCTTTTAATGGTTCTCTAATTATCAGTGTAATTAAAGCATTGTTTTTAAATGCCGATTCATAATTGCTGTAATTAGTCTTTCTGAATGATTCTGTTTGGACTATCAAGCTGCTTATTCCAATAAAAAATGAAACGAGATAAGTTGTTATTGAAAAAAACAGTTTGAACTTTTGATCTGTTTTTGTGCCAAAATACAAAAGAGATAATAGTAGTAGTAAAACCAAAGTTGGTTTCCAAATAAGATTTGGATTGGGAAGAAGAAAATAGGAGGTTAGTATTCCTAATAGGAAACTAATCGTAATTCTTGCCAAAGGAAATTCTAGTACTTTCATAATTCTAAAGTACGAATTTTCGGCAATATTATTTTCTAAAATAAAATTCTGTTGATTTGAGCAAAAGTTTTGTCGTAATAAGACTCTTTTGTTGAGGATATTATCACTCCTTTGGAAGTAGAGGAGTGGATAAATTGGAGCTCATCATCTTTACTGTCAATAACAATGCCTACGTGGTTGATTTGGCTCCTGTTATTGGTTTTGAAAAAAATCAAATCTCCTTTTTGTGCTTTCGAAACATTTTTACCTAAATCAATTCCTACTTTGGCTTGCTCAGCGGAACTCCTTGGTAATTTAATGTCAAATTGGCTAAAGGTTGAATATACTAAGCCAGAACAATCAAATCCGGCTTTAGTTGTTCCGGCATATTTATAGGGAGCACCAATGTTTTTGGTTGCTGATTCAATGATTTTATCTGCTAATCGATTGCTGTTTTTAGTGGTTGTATTCGAAGCCGATTTACAAGATGTAAATACAATCGGTAGTACTAGTAGGAGAAAAAAAGATTTGAAAAGTTGTTTAAGCATTTAAATCGGTAATTATTAATTGAGCTGTTTTTTCGCTGGCACCTGTACCTCCTAATTTTTGTTCTAATTCATCGTATTTAGCCAAAAGTTCATTGCGGTATTCAGAGTCTAATATTTTAGTTAACTCCTTTTTAATGTTTTTAGTATTGCAATCATCCTGAATTAATTCGGTTACTACTTCTTCATCCATAATTAGGTTGACTAATGAGATGTATTTTAAAGTAATAATTCGTTTGGCAATTTGATATGAAATCCAATTTCCTTTGTAGCATACCACCTCCGGAACTTTAAAGAGAGCTGTTTCTAAGGTTGCTGTTCCAGAAGTTACTAATGCAGCATGTGCAATTTTTAACAAATCATAGGTTTTATTCGAAATGAATTTAATGTTGTTTTTGGTAATAAAAGTTTTGTAAAACTCATATTCCTGACTTGGTGCACCAGCAATAACAAATTGGTATTCGGGAAAATCATCTACTGCACTTAACATTACCGAAAGCATTTTGGTGATTTCTTGTTTTCTACTTCCCGGAAGTAAGGCAATGATTTGTTTGTCACTCAAATTGTTCTCTGCTCTGAATGTAGCAGCTTCAATAGGTTTTTGACTATGAATCGCGTCAATAAGCGGATGGCCAACGAATTCCACCGGATATTGGTGTTTGTCTTCGTAGAAGTTTTTCTCAAAAGGCAAAATCACATACATTTTGTCCACATCTCTTTTGATGGCTTTGATTCGGTTTTCTTTCCAAGCCCAAATTTGTGGTGAAATATAGTAGTGGGTTTTTATTCCAATTTCTTTGGCCCATTTTGCAATGCGCATATTAAAACCTGGGTAATCAATGAAAATAATAACATCGGGTTGAAATTGAGAGATGTCTTCTTTACAGATTTTAATATTATTTAGTATTGTTTTTAAATTAAACAATACTTCAACAAATCCCATAAAAGCTAAATCCCGATAATGCTTCACTAAAGTTCCGCCTACAGCCTGCATTAAATCTCCTCCCCAAAAACGGATTTGAGCATTGCTATCTTGTTTTAGGAGCGCTTTCATTAAATTAGAACCATGTAAGTCGCCAGAAGCTTCACCTGCAATAATGTAGTATTTCATTGTTGTTGTTTAAATTAAAATCGGAAATCAAAATTAGGTATTCCATTTTCAGAAATCAAATAAGATATATTTATAATTACTTATTCGTTCCAATTCCAAGTGTTAAGTTGTTGCGTGGCGTGGTAAGCAGTCAAGTCAAATTGTATAGGTACAATAGAAATATAGCCATTTTTCAAAGCCCATTCGTCAGTATCTTCACCATGGTCTTGATTTACAAATTCACCCGAAAGCCAGTAATAATCCCTACCTTGTGGGGTTTGTCGTTTGTGAAATTTTTCCATCCAAAGTGCTCTTGCCTGACGACAAATTTTAATTCCTTTGATTTCTTCTTTTTTTAATTTTGGAAAATTAACATTCAAAACAACATCTTTAGGTAGTTTGTTTTCTAATGCTTCCAAAGTTATTTTTCGAACAAAAGGTTTTATTTCTTCAAAATTGGCATTCCAGTCAAAATCTAAAAGTGAAAAACCAATTGCGGGAATGCCTTCTATACCGGCTTCAATAGCGGCGCTCATAGTTCCGGAATAAATAACATTGATAGATGAATTGGAACCATGATTGATTCCCGAAACGCATAAATCAGGTTTTCTCTGTAAAACCTCGTTAGTGGCAATTTTTACACAATCGGCAGGAGTACCAGAACAGCTGTAAATGGCAATTTTATCTTGATCAGTAGAAATCTTGTTTAGGTATAAAGTTTCATTTGTGGTGATAGCATGCCCCATTCCACTTTGCGGTTTGTCAGGGGCAACGACTACAATTTCTCCAATTTCGGACATGACAGCTATTAAAGCATTAATTCCAGGAGCCGAAACACCATCGTCGTTGGTAATTAAAATCAAGGGCTTAGTTGGATTCATTTTTGAAAAAGGATTTTGAAAATTTGATATGAAAAGGCATATTTTTAAACAAAGTAAATAAATTTTATTCAGTTGTTGGATTATTAGGATTAAGAAAAGAACAATTTTATATCTTTAACAAAAAATTATAGAAGCCTTATCATTGTTGGCTTTGTTTTTCACGTAACTTAGTTTAAAAAAATGAATGAATACCATTATTAGTATTATGAAGAGAAATTATAAAATACTTCTTGCCGTAGTTTTCCTATCGGTAACGCTATTTGCATTTAAAATAAAATCGGCTTCAGAGGCGGATCCTGATAAAGATAAATTACTTTTAGAATTATTGACTTTTGTGATTGAAAAAGGGCATTATAGTCCGGCTGCAATTGATGATAATTTTTCTAAAGGAGTTTATAAAGATTATATTCAGGCATTAGATCCTTCTAAGCGTTTCTTTCTGCAATCCGATATTGATGAATTTGCAAAGTATGAATTGGAGTTAGATGATCAGTTAATGAATAAGGATTTGACTTTTTTTACATTGACTTACGATCGTTTGATTCAAAGAATGAATGAAAGTCAAGGTTTTTACAAAGAGATTTTGAAAACTGCTTTTGATTATTCTATCGATGAGAGTTTTAATACTGATTATGAGAAAGCTCCTTATGCTAAAAATCAGGATGAATTAAAAGAGCGTTGGAGAAAACAATTGAAATTATCAACCCTGTCTTCATTGACGGATCGTTTGAAAATCCAGGAAAATAAAGGGAAGTTATCAAAGGCGGAGACCGATTTAATTTCAAATCCTTTACAAGACAATGATGAAGTTGTAAGTCCTGCTGAAACTAAGAAAGAAGTTTCGAAGGAAGATGCTACTCCTAAAAGTTTTGAGGAATTGGAAAAAGAAACCAGAGCAAGTACAGCTAAATCGTTAGATGAGTATTTTGGATTCATGAAAGATTTGGACAGAAATGATTGGTTTTCTGTTTATATTAACTCTATTACTGCTCGTTTTGATCCACATACTAATTATTTTGCTCCAGAAGAAAAAGAACGTTTTGATGTGAGTATGAGTGGAACTCTGGAAGGTATTGGTGCCCGTTTACAAAAGAAAAACGATTATACTGAAATATCAGAATTAATTTCAGGAGGACCAGCTTGGAGAGGTAAAGAATTAGAAGCTGGGGATTTAGTAGTCAAAGTAGCTCAAGGTGACGGTCAACCAGTAGATGTGGTTGGGATGCGTCTGGATGATGTTGTAAAAAAGATTAAAGGACCTAAAGGTACAGAAGTACGTTTGACTGTTAAAAAAGTTGACGGTACAATTAAAGTGATTTCTATTATTAGAGATATTGTTGAAATTGAAGAAACTTATGCTAAATCCAGTATCGTAAACAAAAACGGCTTGAAATACGGTGTGATTTATTTGCCTAAATTCTATATCAATTTTGAGAATAAAGACGGAAGAGATGCAGGTAAAGATATTGCATTAGAAGTTGAGCGATTAAAACAAGCAAAGGTTGATGGTATTGTATTAGATGTTCGCGATGATGGAGGTGGTTCTTTGTCTACAGTAGTTGATATTGCAGGTTTGTTTATAGAACAAGGTCCTATTGTTCAAATTAAATCGGCAGGCAGAAAGAAAGAAGTATTATATGATAGAGATAAGAAAATTGAATGGGATGGTCCATTGGTAATTATGGTGAATAGTTTTTCGGCTTCTGCTTCAGAGATTTTGGCAGCTGCTATTCAAGATTATAAACGTGGAGTTATCATCGGTAGTAAACAAACATATGGTAAAGGAACCGTTCAAAATGTGATTGATTTAAATCAGTTTGTTCGTAGTAATGAGTTTGGTGACTTAGGGGCGTTAAAGACTACGACACAAAAATTCTATCGCATTAATGGAGGATCTACTCAATTAGAAGGAGTGAGCAGTGATGTTGTGATGCCGGACCGTTATTCGTATTTGAAAATGGGAGAGCGCGATGTAGATAATGCGATGCCTTGGGATAAAATTGATGCTGCTGAATATAATGTGTGGAATAATAATCATAGTAATTTCAGTAAAGCTATTTTACATAGTAAAGAACGTATTGCCGCAAATCCACAATTTAAACTAATTGAAGAAAATGCGAAATGGATAGATTCCCGTAGTAAAGAAAATGAGTACAGTTTAAATATTGATAAATTCAGAAAAGCCCAAGTTGCTATTGAAGAGAAAGCGAAAAAATACAAGCCTATTTTTGATTACAAAAATGATTTGAAATTTACTTCTTTGCCTTATGAAATTGAGCAAATGAGTAAAGACAACGTTTTGAAAGAGAAAAGAGATCGTTGGCATGAAAGTTTATCAAAAGATATTTATGTTGAAGAGGCATTAAATATTTTAGATGATTTGCAAGCAAAAGCAAATGTGAAAAATAGCCTTCCTGATAACAAATTAAAAAAAGAAAAATTAGCTAAGTCTTAGATAATTAAATCAAAAATATAAGATTCGCTCTGAAAATTACAGCAATTTTCAGAGCGTTTTTATTTAAAATATAAGTATGAAAATTAGGTTTGCAATTGTGTTGATTACGTTTGTTTTGGTTCTTTTAGCTTGTAAGCAAAGTAGTCAACTTCAGGCAGAGATTTTTCGGAATTCCGATGAATTATTAACTGGTTTAGATTCGGATTTTGTAAGTCAGACATATAGTGATTTGAGTTTTTATTTGCCAAAAAGGACTACCTCTCAGATTGTCAAACATAGCTATTTTATTTTAGCATATGATGAAAAGGCAGAACAAGCTGAATGGGTAGCTTATGAACTAAAGAAAAATTATGTTCATAATAGTAATTTTAAGCGACCTTATTTTATTGAAGATCCCTTGGTTTTAACACAATCTACGGATTGGAAGAATTATAAAAAATCAGGATACGATAAAGGACATTTATGCCCCGCAGCCGATATGGAATTTGATCTAGATGCTTATAATGATACTTTTTATACTTCAAACATAAGTCCGCAAAATCATGATTTTAATGCCGGAATTTGGAACCGTTTAGAGCAAAAAATGCGTTTTTGGGCAGACAAGTACAACGGCTTAATTATTGTTACGGGGGGAGTTCTAAAAGGAGACTTAAAAACAATTGGAAAGGAACGGGTAGCAGTACCTAACTATTTTTATAAAATAGCATTAAATCGTGTTAATGGAAAGTACAAAATGATTGCTTTTTTAGTACCTAATAAAAAAACTAGTAAGCCTATTTACGATTATGTGGTTACGGTTGATAAAATTGAATCTTTAACAGGGATAGATTTCTTTCCAAAATTGGATGATAAAATTGAAAATAGTTTAGAGAAGGAGGTAAATATAAGTTCTTGGCTTAGTCAATAAAAGTCAATAATTCTACCATTCGTTTACTTTATTGGCATCCATTTTTAGGAATATAAAAAGTAAAATGGTAAATCCCCATAAACCGGAACCTCCATAGGAAAAGAAAGGTAGAGGTACCCCAATTGTTGGGAATATACCACTAACCATAGCGATGTTCACAAAAAAGTGGATGAATAATATTGCTGCTGTACAATAGCCGTAAACCCTACTAAATTTAGTTTTTTGTCTTTCGGCTAAATAGATAATTCTTAAAAATAGGGTTACAAATAGTGCAATTACCACTAGAGAACCTACAAATCCCCATTCTTCACCAACTGTGGTAAAGATATAATCGGTATGTTGCTCAGGTACAAAGCCTCCTTTAGTTTGTGTGCCTTCTAAGAATCCTTTTCCAAACCAACCTCCAGAACCAATAGCAATTTCAGACTGATTAGTATTATATCCAATTCCTTTTAAGTCGACCGTTTTACCTAAAAGTATATTGAAACGATCTCTGTGGTGCTGTTTGAAAACATTTTCAAAAACATAATTTACTGATAATACAAAGCCTGTAATAAGCACAAATATGATGCTGCTTGCTACGATATTTCTATCGGCTAACCTCGATTTAAAGTAAACAATTATAATAGTCAATAGAGCCATTAAAATAACATATTGAGGCTCGAAAATCAGAGTGAGTACAAATAGTAAAATAGCTGAAAATCCTGTCCAAATATACCATGCAGGTAATCCTTCACGATATAAAACAATAATCAAAAAGCAATAGATTAATGCGCTTCCAGGGTCGTGAAAAACGATAAGTAAAATCGGGAGACCTAGTATACTCAGTACTTGGAATTGTCTATTAAGATCTTTTAAATTAATTTGGCTATCGCTTAGATATTTGGCTAAAGCTAGTGCAGTTGCAGATTTAACAAATTCAGAGGGTTGTACTCCGAAAGAGCCAAAAGAATACCAGTTTGCCTGGCCTTTGATTGTTTTTCCAAATACGAACAAACCTGCTAAGGATAGTAAGCCGATAGCGTAAATCACACTGGCATATTTTTCATAAAATTTACCATCAACGAAGAGAATGGTGAAAATCAATGGAATGGTTAGTATAATAAACATTAACTGTTTATTTGATGTCCCTTCCATAGATGACAAAGACGATGAATAAATGTTTAGCCACCCTAATATTACTAGGGTGCTGTAAATTATAACACAAATCCAGTCAATATTTTTCTTTACACTCTGATTTTTCATTTGAAAAGAATCTCTTAGTTAGTTTTTTTAGTAGTAGTGTCTTTAGTGGTTTTAGTGCTAACGTTGTTGTATTTTCGAATAGTGTCTTTAGTGTTAGAATTTTTTGGAGTGGTTTCAATTTTGCTGGCTTCTTTCATTCCTCCTAAAATGGCATAACGGTCTCTAAGACTGGTTTCTAGCATTCTTTTTTCTAAATCAGTTCTTGTGATGTTTTTTCTTAAATATTTTTCAATCATTAAACTGGCAATAGGACCGGCAATAGTGGCTCCGTATCCTCCATTTTCTACAAGTACTGCAATAGCAATTTTAGGATTGTCTTTTGGTGCAAAGGCAACAAATATAGAGTGATCTTGTAGTTTTACTCTTTTTCCATCTATTTTAGCAAAGTTTTCTGCTGTTCCTGTTTTACCGCAAATATCAATGCCTTCCACTCGAACTCCTCTTGCAGTTCCTAAATTATAAACGTCAAATAATCCACTAATGATTGGTTTGAAATATTCTTTATTGATAGTGGTTATATGTTTTTCTTTGAACTTAGGGTCAATGTTACCTCCTTTAATCTTTTTGATGATATGAGGGGTGTAATAATAGCCTTCGTTAGCAACTGTCGCCATCATGTTAGCCAATTGTATAGGAGTCATTAAAACCTCTCCTTGACCAATTGCATTTGAAACAATTGCTGTACTTCGCCAACCGCCATTAGGATAAATACGTTTGTAGGTTTTAGAATCCGGAATATTTCCTTTTCTTCCTGTAGGTAAATCGTATCCCATGAATTGCCCCAGACCAAAACTTTTTACGTGTTTACTCCATACATCTACAGCGTAGGGAGGACTAACATATTTATTGATGGTTCTCATGTAGGCTGTTCCAAAGTAAGCGTTACAAGATTCGTAGATTCCTCGGTGTAATTGTAGCGCTCCTCCATGGCAGTGACATCCCATAAACCTGCCTCTGGCATAGCTAAAACCATGGTGACAAAAGACAGTAGTTTGTTCGTTAATGGCTCCTTCCTGAAGTGCAACTAAACCTGTTAGAATTTTGAAAGGTGAACCAGGAGGGTATTCTGCCAAAAGACCTCTGTCGTACAATGGTTTTGCAATAGAATCATGATACAGTAAAGTGTAATTTTTGGAACGTTGTCTGCCTACTAAAATAGAAGGGTCATATGATGGAGCAGTTACAAGAGCAAGTATTTCGCCTGTTTTAGGTTCTATAGCTACAATTCCTCCTCTTTTGTTTACCATTAATTGTTCGCCATAACGTTGGATTTCGGCATCAATGGTAAGATTGATGTCTTCTCCTTGAACAGCAATAGTATCGTATTTTCCGTTTTTATAAGAGCCAATTTCACGATTGTATTTGTCTTTCAAGAAGTATTTAACGCCTTTTACTCCACGTAAAATGTCTTCATAGTATTGCTCAACTCCTTGCTTTCCTATTAAGTCTCCACTTTTATAGTAAGTGTTTTCTTTGATAATGCTTTCGTTTACCTGAACGATAGAGCCAAATATATTGGCACCAAAATCTACTTCGTAATCACGAAGCGAACGTTTTTGGACATAAAAACCTTCGAATTTTCTAATTTTTTCCTGAAAAGCGGCATACTCCATTTTGTTTAATTGTGGTAAAAAAACTGAAGGAAGTCTTGGGCTGTAAATTTTAGCTTTAGCAATTTTTTTTAAAAATTCGTCTTTACTAATGTCAAGTAATTGGCAAAATTCTACAGTATCTAAATTTTTTATTTCTCTAGGAATAACCATGATGTCATAAGATGGTTGATTGGCAACTAATAGTTTTCCATTTCTATCGTAGATATAACCTCTTTCAGGATATTCGTATTTTATCTTAATAGCATTGTTTTCCGATTTTAATTTGAAAGTATCATTGATAATTTGCAAATAAAAAATCCGAATTAGTAGCAAGGATGCTGCAACAATAATGATAGAAGGCAGCAGGAGTTTTCTCATCGCTTGTTTGGCTTAATAAGGTATATTATGATAATACAACTGATAATAGTAAATACTGTACTCAATAATGTTCTGAGTAAAATGTCTAAGATGAAATTAACTTGAAAAGCTTCTAAGATAAATAAGGTAAAATGGTGAATTACCACAGCTAGAAGTATAAAAGTAAATCTCTCCGGAGTTAATGCTTCATTTAATTTTATAGTTTGGTATTCATAGCTGACACCAAACGCAAATTTAAAAATATAAGGTCTGTAATAAGCCAAAATCAAACAGGCTGTAGCATGGGTTCCACCTGAATTAGAAAATAAATCCATGGTGAGTCCAAGAAAGAAGCTGCTTAGTAATAAGGCTGCTCTATTGGAATTAACCGGATAAAGGATAATGAATAGGATATAAGGTAGTGGCATTATGTAGCCTGAAAAGGTCATATTGTTGAATATGCCAACTTGTACAGCTAATAATAGAATAAACCTTAAAATGTTTACTAATAAAGTGCTATTCATGTGATTTACTTTCTTTTTCTAGGTTGTTGACTTCATCTCTGTCTTTGCTTTTAATGATGTATACATGACCTAGATTTGTCATGTCGTTAAACAATTTAACATCTATAACATAATAGTTTGTTTCTTCTTCGTAGTAATATTTATAGATAGTACCAATGTTGATATTTTCCGGGAAGATTACTGATTGTCCTCCGGTTACAATGGTATCACCCTTTCTAATATTAGCAAGTCTTGGAACATCAATTAACTGAACAAAGCCGGTGCTCTTTCCATTCCAAGTTAATGAACCAAAATGATTTGACTTTTTAATTTTGGCATTGATTTGTGATTTTACATTTAAAATACTTACCACGGTAGAGTAATTTGGAGAAGTTTTGTCAATGATACCCACAATCCCTAAACTGTTTATTACTCCCATATCGGGTTTAACACCTTGTTTAGAGCCTGAATTTAAGGTTAAAAAGTTTTCGTGTGTGTTGTAAGTATTGTGTATTACATTAGATACTAAAACATCTTCAGGAGCAACTCCTTTTAGATTTTCCAGTTTCTTTATGTTTACACTGTCTTTAGTGCTGAAAAGGATGCTTTTAAGTCTTGCGTTTTCAAGAGCTAAAGCATCATTTTCAGTCTTTAGATTCAAATATTCAGTGATGTTGTTTATTTCTTCGTAAACACCACCCGTTAAAAAATTGGCGGAGCTAATGATTCTGCTTTTGTGGAAAGAATGCGACTGTATCGTAAGCGAAAGTGAAATGCTTAATAACAGCAAAAACAGTAATCTAGTACTGTTTTTGAATATAAAATTAAATATTTGCTGCATTCTCTTATTTGGTTATTAATTTCAGAATCGCTAACGTAAATATGTGTTGATCCATAGATACAATTACCTTGGAAATAGATTATTTGATTAAGATGCTCTTAAATTTCCCAATGTTTTTCAATGCCATTCCAGTTCCCCTAACAACTGCTCTTAATGGATCTTCAGCAATATATACAGGTAAGTCAGTTTTTTGAGAAATACGTTTGTCTAATCCTCTAAGCATAGAACCTCCACCTGCAAGGTAAATACCTGTGTTGTAGATGTCGGCTGCTAATTCAGGAGGAGTTTGAGACAAAGTTTCCATAACAGCATCTTCAATTCGTTGAATTGATTTGTCTAAAGCTTTAGCGATTTCTCTGTAAGAAACATCAACTTGTTTTGGTTTACCGGTTAACAAGTCTCTACCTTGAACTGACATATCCTCCGGAGGAGTTTCTAAGTCTTCAATGGCTGCACCAATTTGTATTTTTATTTTTTCAGCTGTACTTTCTCCAACAAATAAGTTGTGCTGTGTACGCATATAATAAACAATATCATTGGTAAAAACGTCACCTGCAATTTTTACGGATTTATCACATACAATTCCGCCTAATGCAATTACTGCAATTTCAGTTGTACCACCTCCGATATCTACAATCATGTTCCCTTTTGGTTGCATGATATCAATTCCAATACCAATTGCTGCTGCCATTGGCTCGTGAATTAAATATACTTCTTTTCCGTTTACACGCTCACAGGATTCTTTTACGGCTCTCATTTCCACTTCAGTAATTCCTGAAGGAATGCAAACCACCATTCGTAAAGCCGGAGTAAACATTTTCTTTTTTAATGCAGGTATGCTTTTAATAAACATACTAATCATTTTTTCAGAAGCATCAAAATCAGCAATTACACCGTCTTTTAAGGGCCTTATGGTTTTTATGTTTTCATGCGTTTTACCTTGCATCAAGTTGGCTTCTTTACCAACAGCAATGATTTTTCCAGAAATTCTATCTCTGGCAACTATAGAAGGACTGTCAATAACAACCTTATCATTGTGTATAATTAGTGTGTTGGCGGTACCAAGGTCTATTGCGATATCCTCGGTCATGAAATCAAAAAATCCCATACGATTTTTAGGGGTTTAAAAGTTAAAAATTAGGAGCGTACAAAGTTAAACAAATTAATGTTTGAAATGACGTGTTCCTGTAAATACCATTGCCAAATTATTTTCGTTGCAATAGTCAATGCTTAATTGGTCTTTAATTGATCCTCCAGGTTGAATAACTGCTGTAATTCCGGCTTCTTTTGCAAGAGCTACACAGTCAGGGAAAGGGAAGAAAGCATCACTTGCCATTGAAGCTCCTGTTAAGTCAAAACCAAAATGTTTTGCTTTTTCAACTGCTTGTTGTAAAGCATCCACTCTTGAGGTTTGTCCTGTTCCTGATGAAATTAAAGTTCCGTTTTTAGCAAAAACGATTGTGTTAGATTTAGTGTTTTTACAAATTTTAGATGCAAAAATCAAATCTTCGATTTCTTGTTCTGTTGGACTTGTAATGGTAACGGTAGTTAAATCGTTTTTATTGTCAGTAATGTTGTTTCTGTCTTGAATTAAAAGCCCGTTTAAGCAAGTACGAACTTGTCTTTGAGGTAATTCAACATCATTTTGAACTAAAATAATTCTGTTTTTCTTTTCTTGTAAAATAGTTACAGCTTCATCGTCATAAGCTGGAGCAATTACAACCTCGCAGAATAATTGGTTGATTTCTTTTGCAGTAGCAACGTCAATTGTAGTGTTTGAAATTAGTACTCCACCAAAAGCTGAAGTTGGATCACAAGCTAAAGCTGCTAAATACGCTTCGCAAATAGTACTTCTGGAAGCTAATCCACAAGCATTGTTGTGTTTTAAGATAGCGAATGTCGGTCCGTCAGTTTTGAATTCTCCAATTAAATTTACTGCAGCATCTACATCTAATAAGTTGTTGTATGATAATTCTTTTCCGTGTAATTTTTTGAACATAGCATCAAAATCTCCAAAGAAAAATCCTTTTTGGTGTGGGTTTTCTCCGTAACGTAATACTTGTCCGTTATCAATACTTGTTTTGTAGATCGTTTCATCAGTATTAAAGTAGCCAAAGATAGCTCCGTCATAGTGAGAAGATACATGGAAAGCTTTAGTAGCTAATAATTTTCTGTCTTCAAGAGTTGTTGCTCCGTTTTGTTTTGTAATCATGTCTAAGAACAAAGCGTATTCGTTCATAGATGGAACAATAACGGTGTCTTTGAAATTTTTAGCTGCGGCACGAATCAATGAAATTCCACCGATATCAATTTTTTCGATAATATCTTGTTCGCTAGCTCCTGAAGCTACCGTTTTTTCAAATGGATATAAATCTACAATTACTAAGTCAATCTGAGGGATGTTGAATTCCTTCATTTGTTGAACATCGCTCTCATTGTCCTGACGGTTCAAAATTCCTCCGAAAATTTTTGGATGTAGTGTTTTTACACGTCCACCTAAAATTTCAGGAAAAGCAGTAATGTCTTCAACAGCAACTACAGGTATGCCTAAATTTTTGATAAATTCCTCAGTTCCTCCAGTAGAATAAAGGGTAACATTTTGACTGTGTAATAATTTAACAATAGGCTCAAGACCTTCTTTCGAAAAAACCGAAATTAATGCAGATTGAATTGTTTTAGATGTGCTCATGAATAGATTTAATTATAAAGTGCAAAAATAGTTTTTTAATGTTAAAATTTGCTATCAAAAAATAAGATAATTTTCAATTGTTTCATTTTTTTTAAATCATATTGAAATCACTGTGTTTTATTGTGTTAAAAGAATTTTATATTAGGTTTTTGAATATTATTTACAGAATTTTACCATATTAAAAATAGATTTTTTATGTTACTATATCTTCGGTTATTGAAAGAGAGTTTTGCTTTTGCAATCAATGCGCTGCGAAATAACAAATTACGTACCTTGCTTTCCCTACTTGGGGTAACGATTGGTATCTTTTCAATTATTGCTGTCTTGGCGGCTGTGGATTCCTTGGATAGAAAAATTACTAGTGATTTAAGTGGTCTTGATAAGAATACTATTTATTTGATGAAATTTTCTTTTGGACCAAGTGATATTCCTAGTTGGAAGAGGGAGCAATTTCCTAATGTAAAGTACGATGAGTATATTTATTTGAAAGGAGCTATGACTAATACAGCAGAATTAGGGTATCAAATTTTTACCAAATCAGAAAATATTAAATACGATTCTAAGATAGTAAGTGATGTTAATATTGTTCCGGTTTCGCATGAATTTATAGATATTCAAGGGTTGGATTTTAAAAAAGGAAGGTTTTATAATGAATCCGAGTCGAATTCCGGTGCGAAAGTTATAGTGTTGGGGAATGATATTGCTACTAATCTTTTTGATGATGTTGAACCTTTAGGTAAGGAGGTTAGGCTGTACGGACAGCGTTTTAGGGTAATAGGTGTTCTAAAGAAATTAGGTGCTGGGGTTTTTGGAAACAGTAATGATACGGCGGCTTTTATTCCTGTTAATTTTGTGCGACAAACCTTTGGTGATAACAATACTTCTTTGACTAATGTGATCATTTTTAAACCGGTCGATGGGGTAGATATGGAAGCTTATAAGGCTGAAATTTCGCAAAAATTAAGAACTTATCGTGGAATAAAAGCAGGAGAGATTGACAATTTTTTTATTAATGTGTTTTCCGGTTTTACAGATTTGATTGATGGTATTATAGGTAGTATGAAATTAGGGGGCTGGGTAATTAGTGGGTTTTCACTCTTGGTAGGAGGTTTTGGAATTGCTAATATTATGTTTGTTTCGGTAAAAGAGCGAACTCATTTAATAGGGATACAAAAGTCATTGGGGGCTAAAAATCGTTTTATTCTTTTTCAGTTTTTGTTCGAAGCAATCATTCTTTCCGTAATTGGAGGTTTAATAGGTTTGCTTATGGTATGGGGGATTGCGTTTGGATTAACTAAAGCTTTGGATTTTGAATTTGTCCTCAGTATGGGAAATATAGTTTTAGGGACGGGATTAGCAGGAGTTATAGGTTTGATATCTGGAATTTTACCAGCTATTTCAGCTTCTGGATTAGATCCTGTTGAAGCTATTAGAACGGGGATGTAGTTTTTATGTAGAATTTGTTATTTATTTTTAGTGTTTTTGAAGGTATAAAAAATCCCATTTGCAAATAGTGTAGCAAATGGGATTTTGTATGTATTGGAAATTGAAATTCTTTAATTTCTAATTTCGTTGTTTTGAATCAAGTTTCATGAAAGAGTTAGGATTTAGTCCATGTTGTATTTTAGCGAGTTTAATAGATTCCTTCCATACA
>JALRGZ010000302.1 GCA_023253295.1 Flavobacterium sp. | reverse complement strand
TTTTGTACTTCGCCTTCTTTTAAGAAATGCTCTTCACGCCCACCAGAACCGGCTTCGACTAATTTCATGTACAAAGTACCATTAGCATCAGGCTTAATATATTCCTTAGCGCCCATGATGAAATTTTTGTAATTCACTTCAAAAGGGGTATCGGCAAATTGTCCAGAAACCGAAAAATTATTATTGGTTACAGGCGAAAGTAGAATTGGTTTTTCATAAACACGACGTTTCATTTCGCCCTTGTATTCACCATCTACAAAAATGGTTAGAAAGGTCTTATCCGAATAAAATTGACTTTCTGTAGCGCCTTCGCGAATAGGCATCACCCCTTCAAAACTGATGTAACGCGTGATGAAAGCTCCTAAAAGAATCAAAATAAAAGCCAAATGGAGTAGAAGAGTAGCCCATTTTTCTTTTTTTAGTAATTGGTAACGCTTAATATTCCCTATGAAGTTAATCATAAAAAACACCATAATTCCCTCGAACCACCAAGTGTTATATACCCAAATTCGGGCGGTATCGGTGTTGTATTTACTTTCGATGAAAGTTCCGGTTGCCATTGCGATTGCAAATGCCAGAAATAGAAAAGCCATTAAGCGGGTAGAAAATAAAAAAGCGACTATTTTTTTATCCATTTGTAAAGGGATTACATTTTTAAAAAGTGCCACAAAAGTACTCAAAAATGTTCAGTTCTTAAGAGACTCAGTTGTTAATTTAATCCAAAATTAAGGGTGGAAAATAGCTTTTAATTTTTTTTCAGATAAGTGAATTTCTTGAATATTTTAAAATCTATTTCAAAGAAGATTATTTTGTTTGCAATTTTATCCATTTAAGCATTTCTTCCAAAGCTATGGGAGAAAAAGTTTGTTCAATTGTAGCATATTCTTCCGGAGAACCCGTTTCGCATTCCTGAAATAAATGATTCAGATTTGGGAATACGATAGTGGTTATATTTTTATTTCCTGCTTTTTCTAAAGCATTTTTTATTGCGGGTAAATTTTCTTTTGGAGGAACTTGTACATCTTTTTCTCCGTTAAGAGCCAAAACAGGACATTTAACCTTTTCTAAAGCGGTTGCCGGATTGTATTTTAAAAAATATTGTATCCAAGGTGATGTAAGGATATTTATTTTTGAAGAGATATATTGTTCTTTAGAAATATCATTTGGTAGTTTAGCGTCCGGATTATTAAGAGCTTGGTTTATTTCGATTGCTAAATCCGATTTTAGTTTTTCTGGATCTTTAGAATTTACAATTAAATCATAAAGTTTCCGGGTAGGCTGAATACCTTTTTGAATTTCTGCTTCAGTTGCTCCATTAACTTTTGCGATCTGTACTTGTTGCAATAACATTAATTCATTTCCAGGAATTCCAGTTCCCGCTAAAAGAATAATGAAATTAACGGTATTGGATTGGGCAGCTATCATTGGTGCAATAATACCGCCTTCACTATGTCCTATCAAACCGATTTTCTGCGAATTAATTTCTTTTCTGGTTTTCAAATAAGTTAAAGCACTTGTTACATCGGTAGCAAAATCAGCTGTGGTGGCTGTTTTGAAATTTCCTGTAGATTGTCCAACGCCTCTGTCATCAAAACGTAAAACCGCAATTCCGTTTCGGGTCAAATAATCAGCGATGACCAAGAAAGGTTTATGTCCCATTAGTTCTTCATCCCTATTTTGTGCTCCACTTCCGGAAATTAAAATTACAGCCGGAAAAACACCTTCTTTTTTAGGAAGCGTTAAAGTTCCAGCTAAGGAAATTCCAGCATTTGGATTTTGAAAAACAACCTCTTCTTCGTAGTAAGGATAAGGTTTTACTGGTTCCTGGGGTCGTTTTGGAGTTTGTTTTTCGATAGCATTTCTGGATAAGTTCAAAGGGAATTCCTGACCATTTTGTTTAAAAAAACCAGTTATTTCGTTCTCTTTTAATTCGCCATTGTATTCGATAGAAGCATTGGTAATTTCAAATTTAATTTTTGAATTTTCAAAAGAAGTTTTAGTTACAGGGATGCCAAATGCCTTTTGATCCGGACTGTCCATAGTAGCAGCATAACCATCAGTAGATTTTGTAACATGAAAAACCAGACTTAATTGAGCGCCTGGAACTTTTAGGATGCCGTTCCATTGTCCCACAATTTCTTGGGCATTTAGTGTTATGTGTAGAAAAAAGGTAAAATATAAAATTAAAGAAGTTTTCATTTGTTTTTTTTAGGAAAGATGCGAATGGAATTGGTATTATTTATTTGACCAGTAATACTGCAATTAAAGCAAGGATTGCAGGCAAGGCTTGAGTAAAAAATATTTTTTTACTGGCGCTGATGGCTCCATAAATACCGGCTATAATTACACAGCTTAAAAAGAAAACAGCAATGTTTTTTTGCCAAATGCTATCTGAAATAAAGTAAGTCCAAATCAATCCAGCCGCTAAGAAACCATTGTATAGTCCTTGATTTGCGGCTAAACCTTTGGTTGGAGTGAATAATTCTTCAGGCAAACTTTTGAACGTTTTTTTGCCAATGGTTTCCCAGGCAAACATTTCAAAATACAGAATATAAAGGTGTTCTAAGGCTACGAAGCCAATACCAATTTTTGATACGATTTCCATAGGTTATATTTGAAGTTAATTTTATGATTAATTGTTTTTTTTCTCCATGGCTTTAAGTCCTACAGGAATTTTTAAATCTCCGGTATCATATAAATTGATATAGATGTCTATAGTATCCTTACTGCCTATTTCGGTCAGTCTGTAACGATCCAGCATACCCGTATTGTTGAAAAAACCATTTGGTGTTTTAAAAGCACAGCAACTACCCGCTCTAAAATACGTCATTTTTTTGTTGCCTGGACCAAATAAAGCATTCAAAAATCGTCTTTCGTTAAGAGGGCCTTCATTGGTTTTTACACCGCCTACTTTGATTGGGTTGGATTTGTCATAGCCATAGGTTTTGTCATCGCTTTGTTCGGTTAAGAAGTAAGTGTTATTGTCTAATAGTTCAACAGTTTTGGTTCTGGTGTCACCAGCGCCTTTATCTTCATTATCATTAGTGTTTACTTTTTTCTTAGAGGAACAAGAAATGGCAATAATCAATAAAGGGATAAGTAGTTTTTTCATGGTTAGCGTTTTTAGTTAAAATCTTAGTTTTTTATCTTTTTTAAGGTAAAATGACCAGAGAATGATTTACCTCATTAGCTAGCGCAAGCGTCCCGCTTGTGCCCGCAGTTTAATTCATATCAATTTTTAGAATAGTATGATCATCATTACCATAATTGCGTGCACTACTGTATTTCCAATCAATTGGGTCTGTTACAAAACCTGTTAAAACTGGATTTTGATGTATGTAATTTAATTTTTGTTCGAATACTTTTAAAGACCAAATCTCAATGGGTTGGTTGTGTTGCTGCCAAAATTGTTTATTGACATTATTAGAGTTCTTTATTCCTGCTCTTGAAAACATCCATAGCATCCAATCTTTTCTGCTTTCTTGTGGATTGTCTTCTATCAGTTGGAGCATCTTTTTTGAAGTAAAACCTTTGAAATCTCTTATTAAACCTGAAGGATCATTTAATGCTGAGCGAAAAATTAAATGAATATGACTGGGCATAATATAATAGCCGTAAAGTTCCATTCCTTTATTCTCCCTACAAAAATCCAATGATTCTGTTATGCAACTAAAATAAATATCTCTGGTAAAAACATCAATCCAGTTTACAGTAGCAAATGAAATAAAATAAGCTCCTGATTTTTCTCCAAACTTGTATTTTCTACTCATGCTTTATAAAAATTAGAATATGAAAAGTTGCTTGATTATTACTGGTTTTTCTTTGTGGGCACAAGCGGGACGCTTGCGCTAGCTGGGGAGAAAATAATCAAAAGAAGAATCAAATTTTTCATATCAATCTTTTTTTTTGTCTAGTTTGAGAAATGTTTCTGAAGGGACAACGTGAAGTTCATTTGTTTTACAATTCCAAATGGAAACATATTTTTTAGATAATACCATGTGGGTTTTCCAATTTGTAAATTTTTCATAAAGCATTAGTGTACATATATCTGTTGCCGTTATAAAATCGCCAGTTTCTGGCAGATGACTGTGCATGGTCTCAACTTCTGTTTGGTCGTTTTTGAATTCTATAGGAATTATATTTTTGTGTAAGGCTTTACGATTGATAAAATTATTGTTCATGTCAAAATTTAATAGATAGTCATTGCCCAATATGACAACTCCATTTACACTCGGTCCTGTTAAAATATAAACTTTTCGTTCATTATTGGAGATTAGAGGAATTAAATTTAATTGGCTATTGTTGTAAGTTTTAATTAGAGTGTCGTTTTCTAAAGCTTTTTTAGCATTGATTCTTAGGGTATAATAATCAAGTTCATTTTTGGTAAATGTTCTTTCGTTTAAATCTGTCAGGGCTTTATTTGTATCAAATGAAGAATCGAAACTTATCGTTCCAATAACTTTTGGATTAGCTTCTTTTGAAAAGAAAATACATTTTGAGTTGTCATTTTCAGGATATGAAAAATAGCCTCCAATTTTTTCTTTTTCGGGATATTTGGCTAAAAAGATGTCGGTTCCATACCATGAAGCCATTTCAGACTGGTATAATTTTTTGCCTTCTTCAATGATTGCATTGGTTTGTTTGTCTGTTTTTGATTGACAGACACAATTAAGTGATATAAAAACTAAGATTAATGCAGGTAGATTTTTCATGGTTGGATTTTTGGTTAATAGTTGAAATTATTTTTTTGCTACTTTCAATAGTTCTAATTTGTTATTTAGTTCATCTCCTCTTAAATCTGTAGCAATGATTTTTCCATTTGGATCAATTAAATAAGTTGTTGGATAGGAATTGATGGAATAACCTTTAATTATTGTTTGCGGATTTTTATCATCAATAGTTGACCAGCTAACATTTTTATCAGTTATAAATTCTTTAATGTCCGTTTTACCTCTTACATCGACAATTCCGATAATTTCAATATTTTTTGGACTGAACTTATCAAAAACTTCTTTTATTTTGGGGAACTCCATTATGCAAGGAATACATGTAGTACTCCAAAAATCCAGAAACACATATTTTCCTTTTAGTTTTTTAAGTGAAATCATTTCATCGTTGAGAATGTTAATGCCACTTATATTTGGTGCTATCATACCAACTTGGTTAGTTGTAGGGGTAGTTTTATTCTCAGATTCGTTAGGGCTTACGGTTAGTTTTATTTTGCTGAGATTTTGTGAAATAGGATTGTATTCGATATAATTATCCTCTATTTTTAAGTATTGAGATGGTGTGATTTTGTACTTTCTGTCAAGTCTGTCAAAGTAAGGCTGGTCTTTCACTAAATAAATAGATTGTTCTCTATTATAAGATTCGGAAATGATTAAGTAAGAGTCGTTGCCTAATTGTATTTTTCCATATCTGAATTGAGGGAATCTAAACATTAAAGATAAATCTTCATCGGATCTACTTTTTTCAACTCCAATAAGTTGTTTGTCTTTTTTTATCGCTGTACCATCAAAATATTCGATGTCTACAGCAATAGCATTGTCAAGAATATCATCTTGTTTGTTTAGCTTAGAAAGTAAGGTTCTGGGTTCGTCGTCTGAATAATCATCATTATTGTTTGAGTCAATTATGTAAACGATAGTATTGTTTGGCGTATAGCCGGCAACAATTGAAATGGTGTTTTTAATTTTTTTATCAGATAGAAATATAGTGTCTTTTAGATTTATTTTATTGTTAATAGATTTTTTTAAGAAAAAATCTTTGCTGTAAATTCCCTGCTTATAATTTTGATAATAAAACTGAAAATCATTTAAAATGAAAAGATATTCTTTAATGTTAGTTAAAGAATCAGGTATGTTTTTCATTTTAGGATAAGCTTTTTGTTCTTCTTCACTAATCCTATCTTTTGAAGCTATTCCAAAACTACTCAATCCTGTTGGTCCTATACCTTCGACAACTTTGTCTAGAGCAACTGTTAGTGATGTAGTTTCAGGGTTTTTAATTGTTAGATTGTTGTTTACTAAATCTGTGGTTTTTTTAATGTCTTGGCAAAAACCTAAAAAAGTTGATAGGAGGATGAGTAATACTAAGACTTTGTTTTTCATTTGATTAATAAAAATTAAATTTTGTTTATCTTCAAATATATTAAAATATTCTTACAAAAATATATTTTAGAGACAAACGAATTCATTAGCCCTGATAGAGCCGATATCCTCGAAGTGAAGCGGAGAGATAAAGGCGATAGCAGGAGGGGAGCTGTTTTGGAAACGAAGAAGTAGTGCTCCAGAAAACAATCTATTCCACAATAATACCGTGTTTATAAAGAAGACCTTTTAAGTCTTCGAGAGCGAATTTAGCTTTTTTCAATTGGGTTTTGGCAGGGTCGATGGTGTAGTTGTAGCTGCTGCTAAAATCGACTTTATTAGCGATGGCTTTTTCAAATTCGGAGCGGTATAAATCGCAGTTGTAGAATTGGGCTCCAGTTAAGTTGGTTGCCATAAAATCGACCGCAATTAGGCTGGAATTATTAAAAGTAATGCCTTTGAGTTTTAAGGCGTAAAATTTAGAAAAGTCCAACACGCAGTGGTTAAAGTGCATTTCGAAAATGAGTGTGTCACTCATAGCAAAATTGACTTCCTTGATTTGGCAATGGTTAAAATGAACGGTTCTAAAAGCTGTGTGATTGATTTTTGCATTGTCAAAAATACAGTTGTCAAATTGACAATGAATAAAAGTAATCCCTATAAAATTGCATTCAGAAAAATTGCAATTTGTAAACGTACAG
>JALRGZ010000174.1 GCA_023253295.1 Flavobacterium sp. | reverse complement strand
TCACACTGTTAGCTGCCGTCCATCCGGCACCACGACCATTTTGTTCTCTGTTGTTATAACTCAAGGCATGACCATCGATATAAGAAACCTCAAAAAGAACTCCGGTTGCCCAGCTACCAATAGCTCCACTGTTACTAAAAGGCAAAACAGATTCACATTGAATGAATACATTTGGCCCTGTAGTTCCAAAACCACCCACAGCAAAATCATGATAACCATATTCTGAGTAACATCTCTGGAAAAGTGTTTGTTGGCCTTCGGTATAAAAAGTATGTCGCCTAAAGCCTGCAATTTCTGAAATTGGCTCTGTAGCCATACAATCTTCAACTGTAATTTGTTGAGAAGATTTTAAAACAGTAACCGCTCCACCTGCAAAATGTTTAAAGTTGACTTGCTTTACCCAGGCATTTTTAACATTTTCAATACTTATTGCCTGCCATCTATGTTCTTCATCTTTTGGATTGGAAGTATCATAAGTGGATTTCATCAAAATATTTTCAATTCCAATATTTTCAATTCGGCCTGACCAGTTGTAAACGTTTATTTTAGTGTCGCCAAATTTAGCATCCAAAGCCATAGTTAAAGGTGCGTTTAAAGTTACTTCGTTTCCATTAACGGCATTAACTACACGATTCCAACTAATATCCCAATCATTTTTTTTCCAGCTCACCCATCCGGTTTCAGCACCAAAATCATTCATTTTCAATTCCTTGATCCAGGAATCCGTTAATGGTCTGCTGATGATTATTTCATCATTAACTTTTAATGAAGAGGTATTTTTCAATTGGATTTTTTGTGCTCCAAGCGGTGTATATGTAGCACTTACTTCATAGGTTTCCCCTATTTTTTTATCATCAATTCCTAAAACACGAATCACTGATTCTCTCTTGACACCAGTTCCTAAAAGCACTGTTCCATTTTCATTGTTTCCGCTTCCGCGTAATACTACTCCCGATTTACGGATGTATAAAGTTCCGCTTACTTTGAAAATTCCTTTATCCAAAAGTACCGCACCTCTAAAACCAGATTTATCCGCTTTCAGATTACTCACGTAATTAATCGCTGCCTGAATAATTTCCGTGGCATCCTGTTCCTGTTTTGGAACAAAAATTTTATTGTCAATAGTTGGGATTGCTTTTTCAGAAGCCATATAACCTGCATAAGAGAAATCAGGAATCTGATTGCCTAATGCATCCTTTGTTAAAAAAACTTTGTTCTTTGACTTGACTTCAATGTCAGGATATTTTTCCTGTGAAATGCCTTTATTTATAAAAAAAAATAAAGCCAAACTGCATACTAGCAGTCTGTCTTTATTTTTGAAATTTATGTTTTGAGATAAGATAGTATTCATTATCTAATAAATTTATGAATTAAACATACCTTCCAAATTATTGCAATAACGCTTTGGATAAAGTATCTATATTATTTTCAGGTTTTGTCCAGTCTACTTTTGTAGTTGGATCAATTCCGTTAAAATATTTTTCAATATTAGTATAACCATCACCATTCATATCTCCATTAGCATCCGAAGCATCATTAGGATTTAAACCGTATTTTTTCTCCCAGGCATCCGGAATTCCGTCATTATCTGAATCTTTGTATGCTTTTCCTTTGTAAACCGGATAACCACCTACTTGGTCAGGACTGGTAATAATTCCTTTTTTATACGAATCAGCAGGCAATCTTCTTTTGATGAATTCCTTTCCGATTGTATTTTCTAAGCCATCTTTAACCTCAATTTTACCTGTTCGAACCTGTTTTACAATTCTTTCATCAACCGCATCTCTTTTAGGCAAAGTTGCTCCCACATTATTCAAAACATACTCATAAGCTTCCTGAGCACTCATAACAGTAACATGAGGCATAGGGAATGCCTTGTCCTGCTTAATAAATGCTAATTTATCTTTTGCTTGTTCTAAGGTAAGATTTTCTAATTGAACTCCACCATTCCAATTATCTTTTGTTACTTCAGGAACTCCGTCAATATAGTTTCCGTTTACATAAGCACGTCCAAATGTTTTTGGAACCATATAACCTGATTCCGGTTTTAAAATTCTGTAACGAATAGGTTCATCTTTTGGAGTAATAGGTCCCGGTTTAAAATAGTTATTGATGATATTAAACATCGAACGATAATCTCCACCATCCAAAGAACGGTTCCACCAATTGAACACTACATTGTTTACAAAATTGAAATCACCGTACATTCCGATAGAGCAGTTTCTTGAAATATTATCTGCCCAAAGGTTACGTAAAAAAGTACTGTTTAATCCTCCAATAGTACTACCAAAAGCATGATTATACGTATCTAAACCTTCAGAAGAAATGGTATTTTGAATGGTAATATTACAAGCTGGTAATTTTTCTAATTTAGACTTTTCATTCGCTTGAAATTGATGACGATACAATGAAATATTTTCATCCAATCCCCAACTTGCAGAGCAGTGATCTACAATTACATTTCCTATTACATTTCCACCTAAAGCGTCATCTCTGCGGGTAACATCAGTAGCACCTCTTCTGAAACGCATGTGTCGGATAATTACATCATGAGTATCCACTTCTAAGGTTTCACCCGCAATACAAATACCATCGCCCGGAGCAGTTTGCCCGGCAATAGTAACATAAGGCGCACGCATGCTGATACGTTTTTTTAATTTGATGATTCCCGAAACATTAAACACAATGATTCTGGCTCCAACAGCTTCGCAAGCTTCTCTAAAAGTACCCGGTCCACTATCTTCTAAGCTGGTTACTACAAATATTTTTCCACCTCTTCCACCTGGAGTAAACTCTCCTCCTCCTTCAGCTCCCGGGAAAGCAGGAATGGAAGCATGAACAAAATCTTTTGGATAAGAAGCCCATGGTAAATAAGGACGTCCTTTTAATGTTTCTTCTTTAATGATATGTTCGTTATCAGCCCAAATTTTAGCTAATCTGGCTTCTTCTTTTGCTAAATCAGCATCCGTTTTTTCCTGAAGTGCCGGTGGAATATCCGGATATTGTGCATGCATTACTGAAGAGCTAAGTAACAAAATACCTAATCCCAACAACTGCTTGATATGGTTTTTCATCCTTTTAGGGTTTTTAGAATGAGTTATTTATTAGTTTAATCAAAAGCAGTTCTCGATACATTTTTTACTTCATTACTTTACGTAAAAAATACTCGAACTGACGTTTTTGACAATTTCAAAACAACTACTATTTTTTGTTTTTTTCTTTTTCTTCGATTCTTTTATGCCAGTCGGCACTTTCTTTATTCAAATCATAACCTTGTTTAGAAAGGTAATTGTTGATTCTTCCTTTGTATTTTCCAAACCAACCGTGTTTTTCTTTAGATGAACCTCCATCCATTGCATGTTCTCTGGCTTCAACCAAAGCATCATAGATGTATTTTTTTTGAGCTGCTGTCAAATTAGGCAACATATCATTATAACCTGCTACTGTAATTGGTAAAACACCATAAGTCATTCCGTCTTTTACCTGATTGATTTGGTTAGCATTTAATTTTTTTCCTAATTTTTTCAAATACGATTTATGTAGAGAAGCGATATCTTTATCAGCAGCTGCTTTTAATTTTTCTACTTCTTTTTGTTGTTTTTCTTTATCTGTAACATTCTTTTTAGCCTCAGCAATCTGAGCATCACGCCCGTCCTGAATTTTATTTAGAGAACGGTATTGTTCAGCGATAATATCTCTTACCGCTAGTTGGTCAGCAGCAGATTTAATTTTTAAATCATTTACGATTTTTTGAGCTCTTTCGTTGGTTACTTTTACGTATTCCGGATCCACTTTAGATTGTGCTACAACGTTTGAACAAGTAGCTACAAGTAAAGCAACTGTTATAATTTTTTTAAACATTTTCATCCTATTCATTTTTATTTAAAACTTAATTTTTATAAAGCAAAATTCTTGCTCCATCGGCTATAGACGAAGCAAGAAGTGTGCCATTTACAATTAAATTATTTCTTGTATTCAGCTAATCCTTGTCCTATTTTAGCTAAAGTATCTTCATTATTATCCAGGTTAGTCCAATCTACCTTTTTAGTAGGATCGATACCATTGATATACTTTTCAATGTTAGTATAACCATCGCCGTTTAAATCTCCGTTGGCATCAGAAGGATCATTCGGATTTAAACCGTATTTTTTCTCCCAGGCATCAGGCATACCATCTTTATCTGAATCTTTATAAGCTTTCCCTTTATATTCCGGATAACCACCTACTTGCGAAATATCAGTAATAATTCCTAATTTATAAGAATCCATTGGTAAGCGACGGTGCTCAAACTGGTAGAAAGTTTTTTTCTCTAGACCTTTAGCATATTCCGGTTTTCCGGTTTTTACCACAAACAGGACAATTATTTTTTTCTGGTGCATCAAAAGAAGTATTACATTTCTTACATGTAATATCTTTGGAGTTATTTTCATTAATCATAACATACCTCATATATTTATATTAGTCTATTAATT
>JALRGZ010000153.1 GCA_023253295.1 Flavobacterium sp. | reverse complement strand
AGGAGTTACATTACTGTTACTATTAAGATTTCCGTTACTGATACCACCAGATGTCCAATAGATAGTGTCTGCGTCACCTTGCGTAGACCACGATATGTTTGCAGATTGACCAAGAATTAAAAATGTAGTAGATGCTTCAACAGTAATAGTAGGAGGTATATAAACAATTACCCACTATGTTTGAAAGACATACAAAAGTCTTTGAACAATTGGGTTTTGACATTGATTTATCTAATCCTAGTTTTCCAGTCAAAGCTGTTTTAACGGATGATATTAAAGCAATTATTGGAGATAATCATCAAAAATTAATTGGAATAGCACCATTTGCACAATACGATTCTAAAGTGTATCCTTTGGATTTAATGGAAGAAGTTATTGCTAAATTAGCAAAAAAATCTTCTAATAAAATACTTCTTTTTGGTGGAGGAAAAAAAGAAATTGAAATTTTAGAATCGATTTCAGCTCCTTTCCCGAATGTCATCAATATGGCTGGAAAAATCAAATTTCAGCAAGAATTACAATTAATTAGTAATCTCGATGTAATGCTTTCTATGGATTCCGGTAATGCACATATTGCAGCGATGTTGGGCGTAAAAGTAGTTACACTTTGGGGAGCAACGCATCCTTTTGCCGGTTTTTTACCATTCAATCAATCTATGGAAAATGCCTTAGTTTCCGATAGAGAAAAATATCCTTTATTGCCTACTTCTGTTTATGGGAATAAAGTAGTGGACGGTTATGAAGACGCTATGCGAACTATAACAGTCGATTCTATTTTAAAATCTTTAAATAATTGTTTTTAAATTATTTAAGTAAAACTTAATTTTTTCAGGCGTTTTTTATGAAAGAATAGTTTTATAAAATTTTTAACAATCCCCTTTGTTTTTTGTAAGGATATAATGCTAGTTTTGCTTTTCTAATATGTGTTTTTTTTACACTATTAATTTAACTTGTATTAATCTGCTTTGAGTATTAAGCAGTAATAATACTTTAAAGCAAAAGTATTTATGAAAAAAACTTCAGGTTTAGTTACAACAATTTTGTTTTTAGTATCATGTTCCGCTTTTTCTCAAAAAGTTAGTGTTTCGGGTTTAATTACTGATAGTAAAGATAGATCAGCTGTTTATAATTCTGTTGTTGCATTACTAACACCTGCCGATTCCATTCTCTATAAATTTACACGTTCTGACAAGCAGGGAAAATTTAATTTCAAAGAAGTAAAATCAGGAAATTATATCTTGATGACTTCTCATAATCAATACGCTGATTATGTGGATGCCATAATTGCCAAAGAAAGCGATTTAAAGTTAGATAATATTGTTTTAAAAAGTAAAATCGAAGTATTAAGAGAGGTTGTAGTTAAATCGGGTTCCATTAGAATAAAAGGCGATACGACAAGTTATAGAGCCAGTGATTTTGTAGTGAGTGAAAATGCTAATGTTGAAGAACTTTTAAAAAAATTACCTGGAATTCAAGTTGATAAAAATGGCGCCATAAAAGCAATGGGTCAAACCGTTCAAAAAGTATTGGTGGATGGGGAAGAATTTTTTGGTGATGATCCCGGAATGGCTGTCAAAAATTTAAGGGCTGATGCAGTTAAAGAAGTTCAGGTTTTTGATAAGAAAAGTGAACAGGCTGAATTTACAGGGATTGATGATGGGAAAACCCAAAAAACAATCAATCTAAAACTGAAAGAAGATAAAAAGAAGGGCTATTTTGGTAAAATTGATGGAGCTAATCAGCCTTTAACGGATGCCAATTCCCGATACAATACGAATTTGATGTTTAGTAGTTTTAAAGGTAAAAGAAAGTTATCGGCTTTTTTATTAAATGGGAATACTGGTCAGGATGGTCTGGGTTGGGAAGATAGTGAGAAATTTGGAGGACGTGAAAATAATTTCAACATGAATATGGATGATGATGGTAACGTAAGTTATGAATGGGTGGGTGGTAATAATGATGGCGAGCCTTATATAAATACTCAAAATGGATTTATCAAAAATACAAATGCAGGTTTACAATACACTAACAAATGGAATGAGAAACAAAATTTGAATGTATCACCTAAATTCAATAAACAAATTTATACTAACAACAATAGTAGTTTTTCGCAAACTCAGATAGGAGATACTCAATTAAATCAAGAAAGAGCTACTGTAACAAACGTGAACAGAAGTAATTTTAAATTGAACGCAATTTATGATGTAAAATTAGATTCGGTAAATTCCATAAAATTTTCTGCTAAAACCAATTTTTATGATAATGAAAGTGATGAGTTTACAAAGGGTAGTACCACAGGTAATGGCGGTATATTGAAAAATAAACAACAAAGGATGTCCACAACAAATTCTGAAAAGACATCACTTTCAGCGAGTATGTTATTCAAACACAAATTTGCTAAACCGAGGCGAACTTTTACCTTAAATAGTAGTTGGAGTATGTTGAATACGAACTCTAATAATTTTTTAAAGTCATCCAACGAAAGTTATATAGATGGAAATTTTGATTCTAAAATTGATGTTGATCAGAATAAAATTGGTGATAGATCCAATCAAAATTTATCTGTTGGCTTAAGTTATTCTGAACCTTTATCAAAAGAACTTTCTTTACAATTTGCTTATCAGTTAAATTATGATAGGGGTAAAAATAATTATTATACCTACGATTATTCAGGTGCATCAGGTAAATATGATCAATTAGTAAGTGCATTGTCTAATGAATTTGAACAGGACATAATTACACACAGACCCAATTTAAAACTGAATTATAACACAAAAAAAATCAATTACAGTATAGGAAGTGGTTTTGGTTTTACCTCTTTTGATTTATTAGATAAAACAATGGAAAAGGAGTACAAGCGAAGCTATACTAATTTTTTTCCAGCGGCAACGTTCACTTACAGATATAAAAAAAACAGTAATTTACGATTTGATTATCAAGGTTACACTAGACAACCTTCACTGGATCAATTGCAGCCTTTAAGAAACAATCAAGACTTTTTTAATCAAACTTTGGGTAATCCTGATTTAAAACAATCTTTCACAAATAAAATAAACATAGGTCAGAGTAGTTATGATATGCTATCTGAAACTCAAATCTATCAAGGGCTTTCATTTAATACAACAACAAACGCTATTATTTACAGCAGTGTAATAGATACTCAAACGGCAAAAACCACTTCAAAACCAATTAATACCAATGGAAATTT
>JALRGZ010000150.1 GCA_023253295.1 Flavobacterium sp. | reverse complement strand
TAGAATTGTTAAATAATTATGCCAATCGTTTAGCGGCTGATTATACGGCGGTTGTAGCACAAAATAAAGTTACTCAGTTACACTAATTTTAAAAAAGTATATCATTTAAATCAATAATTCAAACTATGAGGTTTTTTTATCTTTTCATTTTTATTTTATTGTTTGTATCAAAAGAGTTAAAAGCTCAACAATTATCCAATGAACAAGAAGTTCAATATAATAGGCAAGATAGTTTACGCGGTAGTATCACCAAAGAAAGAGCCTGGTGGGATTTAATCCAATATCGATTAGCTATTAAAGTGAATCCTGCAGATAGCACAATTACAGGCTTGAATACTATTAAATATAAAGTTTTACAAGAATATAATGTAATGCAAATTGACTTGCAAGAACCTCTTGTAATTAATAGAATCATTCAGGATAATACTGAGATAAAATTTGAAAGAGAAGGAAATGTCTATTTTGTACACTTAGATGTTGAACAAAAAAAAGGAGCAATTAAAGAAATAACAGTTTATTATGGTGGAAAACCTATTGTAGCCAAAACTCCACCATGGGATGGAGGAATAACTTGGAAAAAAGACAGTAATAATAAACCATTTATCGCTTCTTCTTGTCAAGGAATAGGAGCAAGTATTTGGTGGCCAAACAAAGATCACATGTATGATGAAGTAGAGGATATGTACATAAGTGTTACTGTTCCTGAAAATTTGACAGATGTCTCTAACGGGCGTTTACTATCTGTAAAAAAACATAAAGACGGAACTAAAACCTATAATTGGTATGTATCTAATCCTATTAATAATTATGGTGTAAATATCAACATTGGTGATTATGTTACTTTTTCTGAGAAATACAAAGGCGAGAATGGAATATTAGATTGCAGCTATTATGTTTTGAGAGACAATTTAGCGAAAGCCAAAAAACAATTCAAAGAAGTCCCTAGAATGCTTAAAGCTTTTGAATATTGGTTTGGACCTTATCCTTTTTATAAAGATGGTTATAAACTTGTTGAAGTGCCTTACCTGGGGATGGAACATCAAAGTTCGGTGACTTATGGGAATGGTTATAAAAATGGTTATTTAGGAACCGATTTAAGCGGTACAGGTTGGGGATTAAAATTTGATTTTATTATTGTACATGAATCAGGGCATGAGTGGTTTGCAAACAACATAACCTATAAAGATATAGCCGATATGTGGATTCATGAAAGTTTTACCAACTATTCTGAAAGTCTTTTTGTTGAATATTACTATGGAAAAGAAGCTGGAGCTGAATATGTAATTGGCACAAGAAAAGGTATCAAAAACGATATCCCAATAATTGGTCATTACAATGTAAATAGTAAAGGTTCAGGCGACATGTATCCTAAAGGAGGAAATATGTTGCATACCTTACGACAAATTGTAAATAATGATGCCAAATGGAGAGCTATTTTAAGGGGATTAAATACTACTTTTTACCATCAAACAGTAACTTCTAAACAAATTGAGGATTATATGACTGAAAAAGTAGGCATTGATTTAAATCCATTTTTTAATCAATACTTAAGAGATACCAGAATTCCTACTTTAGAATATTATTTTCAAAATAATCAATTGTTTTATCGATGGGCTAATTGTGTTTCTGACTTCAAAATACCTATAAAAATTAGTTTAAATGGAGTCGAAAAGTGGTTAAACCCTCAAACAAATTGGAAAAGTGAAGAAAACATTGAAGAAAATTCAAAACTGTTCGTTGATGCTAATTTTTATGTTATGGCTATTCCAATTAGAAAATAAAATAGACTAATTTTATCCTTATAAATTCAGTACTGTTAAACCGAATATTTTTAAAGATGAGACCAAAGTTTTTATATCTGTCTTTTTTCTCCATGCTATCAATGATTCAATATGGTCAAAATAGCAAAGTAAAAACAGAGGAAACAACTATAACTGTTGATACAGTTGAAGTTGCAAAAATAAATTTGGATTCTATTCATTTCAAACCTTCGAGCGAAATGCTTGCTGAAGATCAATATTGGGCAATCATTGATAAATCACTTAAAGAAACTACTAATCAGGAAGATCAAGAGCTTTTTTTAGTTACTGAATTAGAAAAATTTTCTCCTCAGGAAATGCTGGGTTTTCGCTTAAGAACAGATAAATTAATGTTTGATTCTTATAGTTCAAATTTGTGGTGCGCTAATTATATTATCAGTAATGGGCTTGCTGATGATGGTTTTGATTATTTTAGATGTTGGCTAATTTCCAGAGGTAAAGAAGTTTTCTATAAAGTTCAGGAAAACCCGGATTTTTTGATTAATATTGTTGGGAATGAACCTAAAGTATATGATTTTGAAGGTTTTTGGTATGTGGCAATGACTGCATTTAAAGACATGACTAATCAAGAATTAACTCCTTATCTTGATTATGAAAACTTTAAAACAAACGATGAAAATTACCCTGTATTAGAATTTAACTGGAGCGTAGATGAACCCCAAACAATGGAAAAAATTTGTCCTGCTTTGTTTGCGAAATTCTGGAAAAAATAATCTTATTTTTCGAACAACCCAATTGTTCCGCCTACCCAATCTTTATCCTTGTTGTATTTTACTCCAATCATTTCACCACGACTTAATCGCACTAAATTACAAAGAGGAATAGGAGCATTATCTTCTTTTTTCCACACATATAACATTCTTACTTCGGCTTTTATATTTCCATCAGGCGATTGAACAATAGGCAGGTAGTTTACTTTTTTCTGAAGGATATATAATTCTTTTTCTTTGACAGTTTCAATATCTTCTCGCTTTACATGAAAAACAACACCAGAACCTGAGAATGAAAAAAGAGGTTTTAAAACATAATTTTCTAAATCTTCCGGGATTTTTTTTAGTTCACTAAGCAAAGTTGTCTCGATAAAATATTTTCCTTTTAGCATAGGCAAAATAAATTTACTGATTCTGAAAAACCAGTTTGGATGTCCTGCCCATTCCACATCCAATTCATCTGAAAAACTAAAATTCAATTTCAAATCGGTACGCAAATCGAGTTCATCAAAAATTACTCGGTTATAAATACGTTTAATTTGAATTTCTTCACCTTTATCATTGGTATAAAAGAGTTCTTTTCCTTTTTTCCTCACATCCGTTACACAAACAATAGGAATTCCGATATCTCTTTTGCAATAATAAAAATCAATTTTAGTATTTTGTTTTTCAGGCTCAATTTCTAATAGAACTACATTTTCTTTAGGGTGATTGCTACAAAAAATAGCCTCTAGCAAATCAAGATATTCCTGATTACTTATGTTATTTATAAAAGGTGTTAATTCGTTTAGAAAAGGATATTGCTTTTTGAATTTTTCGAAAAGATTATTTTGATAATTATATAAAGAAGGGAAACCTTGCACTTCAATCAATTTAGGCATCACTTTACCGTCTTCTTCACAAATTCCAAAATCAATAGCCAAAAATGTAGTGTGACTATCTTCATTTGGTACATTTGTATTTAATTCTAATGATTTGTTTGTTAGCTCTTTAAAACTTTCTTTTTGAATTAAATCTATAACATCATTGCAAGCTTCTAGTAATTGTGTTTTTAATTCATTTGAAATAAAAAATGGCGTTTCGCACAATCTAAAAGTAGGTTCGTAATTAAAATCATCCGCAATATCCTGTTTAAAGGCTTCGTATTTTTCTAGGGTAAATTGCTCGTTAAATAGCTTTCGATATTTTGGAATCATTTATAGTGTAAATTTTAATTAGACATGATTTTTTTTGATTTCATCAAGTCGGTAATAGCAGAACGAAGAAAATTAGGAATCAAAGTTTCATTAGTGCGGTAAATTTTATCATCATCGACTAAGTCTTCCAACATGTTCCGAAATTTTCTTTTCCCTTTCATTTTTCTAATCTTATCCTTTACTTCTTTATTTCTTAATTGGGAAAGAAAACTAATAGGATCGGCTTCAGGATGAAATTGTGTTCCCACTAAATGATCGGTGAAACGCACAGCCATGATTGCTCTTTCGTATTGAACATGGTCTCTTATTTTTTCCAAAGAGAGTATTTTAGCTCCTTTTTTAGCAAAAACACTCAATTTAGGTTGTACTACCTGATAATCTCTCGAATCAATAGCGTAAAATGGATCTTCCAAGCCATCAAATAATAAATCATTGAGCCCATCTTTAGTTTTGTGAATACTCATGACTCCGAAAGAAGTATCATTTCTTTTGGTGATTTCAGCCAATCCAAAATGTTTACAAGCCATTTGAAAAGAATGACAAATAAATAGTACGTGTTTTTTTATGGGATTTTCATTATTCCATCTTACGATAGCATCAATAAAAGCATAATATTTTTGGTCCCATATTCCATTGCCTTCAAGAGGATTTCCCGGGCCTCCTGTAGATATATATATATCAAACTGAGCTATATCAGGCAATTCACATTTATCTCTTACATCGAATATTTTAAAACATACGAAAGGAGTAAAACGATTTACAATGTCAATAATACAACGCATCCCTTGATTAGGTTCTCCGTTATACATATCCAACAAAGCTATTGTAATGCTTTTCTTTTTCATTAGTCCAAAATTTATTACTATACAAAGATAATCTAATAATTTATAAGCCTTTAGTGAATTCCGAGCTTATAAAATCAACTACTTTAGTCAAATCCTTAGTTTCATTAAAAACCGCTAATTGCTTATCGGCACCACTTCCGTTTTTCAAAATTTCATGCACATAATTTACATGTTCTCTACTGCCTAATTCATCCACAACATCATCAATAAAGTCTAAAATTTCCAGAAGAAGCTTTTTTGTTTCTACTTCTTTTTGAAGGCCAAAATCAATCAAGCTTCCTTCAATTCCATATCGGGCAGCTCTAAATTTATTTTCTTTTATCAATGCCAAACGATAGGTGTTAAACTTTAAATTCTGGGTATTAAGACGATACAGTTTTGCTACAATTGCTTGAATTACTGATACAATACACATGGTTTCTTCAACCGTTAGTGCCATGTCACAAATTCTAAATTCGATGGTGTTATAAAAAGGATGAAGACGTAAATCCCACCAAATTTTCTTTGGGTTATCAATACAATTGGTTTTTACTAAAGTATCCAAAAAATTATCATAAGAAGCCACTGAGTCAAAGTATTCTGGTAAACCTGTTCGGGGAAACTTGTCAAAAACTTTTGTTCGGAATGATTTGTATCCTGTTTGTCTTCCTTCCCAAAAAGGAGAATTGGTAGACAAGGCAAAAATATGTGGCAAGAAATAACAAGCCTGATTGATTAATTTTAAACCAATTTCACGACTTTCTATTCCTACGTGACAATGCATTCCAAAAATTAAGTTGGAACGCGCTGCATCTTGCAATTCATTAATAATAGTATGGTAACGAGGATCATCGGTTATGGGTTGATCCTGCCATTTAGAAAAAGGATGAGTTCCTGCACCTCCCACAATTAGTCCTTGTTTGCCTGCTAATTCTACAATTTTAGTTCTTAAAAATTTAATCTCACATTCAGCTTCTTTTACATTATTACAAATATTAGTTCCAACTTCC
>JALRGZ010000132.1 GCA_023253295.1 Flavobacterium sp. | reverse complement strand
GTATAAGCCAAATACGAAACGTTAGGAACCGTAGTAATTACAGTCATGTTGAACTCACGCTCCAAACGTTCCTGAATAATTTCCATGTGTAACATTCCCAAGAATCCACAACGGAAACCAAATCCTAAAGCAGCAGAACTTTCAGCAGAAAATACCAAAGACGCATCGTTCAGTTGTAATTTTTCCATAGAAGCACGAAGGTCTTCAAAATCTTCCGTGTCTACTGGGTAAATTCCGGCAAATACCATTGGTTTTACATCCTCAAAACCCGTAATCATATTACTTGTTGGTGTTTTAGCGTCAGTAATAGTATCACCCACTTTTACTTCCTTAGCTTCTTTAATTCCGGAAATCAAATAACCAACATCACCTGTCGAAATTTTATTTTTAGGAACCTGATTTAATTTTAAAGTTCCCACTTCATCGGCAAAATATTCATTACCGGTAGCCATAAATTTAATCTTCTGACCTTTGGTGATTTCACCATTTACAACTCTAAAGATTACCTCGATTCCACGGAAAGGGTTGTAGTGCGAATCGAAAATTAAAGCTTGTAAAGGCTCTTCTTTATTTCCACTTGGAGGTGGAATTTTTTCGATAATAGCAGCTAAAATATTTTCAACTCCAAAACCGGTTTTACCCGAAGCATGGATAATATCCTCTAAATCACAACCTAAAAGGTCAATGATGTCGTCACTTACTTCCTCTGGATTGGCACTTGGTAAATCTACTTTGTTCAATACCGGAATAATTTCCAAATCATTGTCTAAAGCTAAATACAGGTTTGAAATAGTTTGCGCCTGAATACTCTGAGCAGCATCAACAATCAGCAAAGCACCTTCGCAAGCTGCTATAGAACGGGAAACCTCATAAGAGAAATCCACGTGTCCGGGAGTATCAATCAGGTTCAGGATATAATCTTCACCCTTGTATTTGTATTCCATTTGAATAGCGTGACTCTTGATGGTAATCCCACGCTCACGCTCTAAATCCATGTTGTCCAACAGCTGTGCTTTTTCCTCACGAGCCGTAACGGTTTGCGTAGCCGCCAATAAACGGTCAGCCAACGTACTTTTTCCGTGGTCAATATGTGCAATAATGCAAAAATTTCTAATATGCTTCATTTCTTCTTATGTGTCAATTTTCTATCATGCCTTTTTTGGGCGTTCCCCTGCGGGTCGGGCTTTCCGCTCTATCTTTTATTCCATTTCATTCCATAAAAGGATGCCGCTACCATCCCTAACGCAGACCCTAAAAAACAAGGCATTTAATCTGCAAATATACGCTAAATTCTATAGCTTCAAAGCGTATATTTCGTAAACTAATTGCTTAAGAGATAAGTCTTTCCTATTTCTTCTTTTATCATTTGATCTAAAAAACGTAATTTTGCAGCAAAATTGAGAAGATGATTAAGATTGGCAACATAGAATTACCTGATTTTCCACTATTATTAGCACCTATGGAGGATGTAAGCGATCCGCCATTCCGTCGCTTGTGTAAAATGCATGGCGCTGATATGATGTATTCTGAATTCATTTCGTCGGAAGGTTTGATTCGTGATGCGATTAAAAGCCGAATGAAATTGGATATTTTTGATTACGAGCGTCCGGTAGGAATTCAGATTTTTGGTGGTGATGAGGAGGCTATGGGCTTATCTTCAAAAATTGTATCAACGGTTAACCCAGATTTGATTGATATCAACTTTGGTTGTCCTGTGAAAAAAGTAGTCTGCAAAGGTGCCGGTGCCGGAGTTTTGAAAGATGTGGATTTGATGGTGCGTTTGACTAAAGCTGTTATTGATAGTACCCATTTGCCTGTAACGGTAAAAACCCGTTTAGGTTGGGATGATAATTCTATCAATATTGATGAAGTTGCCGAGCGTTTACAGGATATTGGGGTAGCTGCTTTGAGTATTCATGCTCGTACCCGTGCCCAAATGTACAAAGGTCATTCGGACTGGTCACATATTGCCAGAGTAAAAAATAATCCTCGAATTAACATCCCTATTTTTGGTAACGGAGATATCGATTCGCCTGAAAAAGCTTTAGAATATAAAAACAAATACGGTATTGACGGAATTATGATTGGTCGTGCTGCAATTGGTTATCCTTGGATTTTTAACGAAATTAAACACTATTTTAAGACTGGAGAGCACTTGGCTAAACCAACCGTTGCTGACAGAGTAGAAGCGGTTCGCAATCACTTAACATGGGCAATGGATTGGAAAGGCGAGCGATTGGGAATTGTAGAAACCCGTCCGCATTATACCAATTATTTCAAAGGAATTCATTCGTTTAAAACATACAAACAAAAGTTAGTGACTTTAGACCATCCCGAAGAGTTATTTGCAGTATTAGATGAGATTACTCAGGCTTATGCTGGTTACGAAGTAATTTAAAGTTTAATCCAATAACTTTTCACTCACACGACTACTGGCAATAAGGGAAGCGATGAAACCAAGTGTGG
>JALRGZ010000301.1 GCA_023253295.1 Flavobacterium sp. | reverse complement strand
TTTAAGCGTCGAAACCTTGCTGTCATTTTTAACTCTTACGCCATCATTAGAATTATTACGGGTAAAATACACCGTTTTTCCATTTTTTGTAAAAACAGCATTGGCTTCATGTAAAGGAGTCGCTAATTCAACAGCAAATTTTCGAATCGAATCTAACTTAGGACTTTTGAGTGAAACAGACATCAAATCCAAATAACTTTCGTTATTCCATTTATACACTTTATCAAAAGCATAAGGTTTTCGGTTTACAGCCGAAAAAATTAATTTTTCTCCATAAGGAACAGCTCCGAATTCAGAATTAGGAGTATTGATACTTAAATTTTTAATATCGTATCGACTACCAAGAGCGAAAATATTTTCCAGAGTTAAATTCTCTTTATCCAGATTTTCAATTGCTTTTTGATTATTAGTACTCAAATAATAATCGCGCATCACTTTATTAGCTTCCTCATAATTTCCGGATGCTTTTAAAGTTTGTACATATTTAAAATAATATTCGGCAGTTGCGGCTTCAGGAAATCTCGAAATCAAAAAACGATATTGACGTTGTGCATTAGCATAATTATTCGTATTATAATAACTATCGGCCAAATTCCTAACCACTTCAAAAGAACGGTTGGTATTCATAATCGATTCATATAACGGAATAGCTTCGCTGTAATAGGTTCTGTCAAATAAGCGTTTGGCTCTTTTTAAATCCTGTGTTTGCGCTTGCGTAAATTGTAAACCAAATACAATCAATAGCAGGTATATTCTTTTCATTGTCATCATACTAGAAGAATCTTGGTGATTTATCAAATCCTTTACCCAATAAATCAATATTAAACAACATAAAAACTTCGTGTGTTCCTGAATTGAACTGCCCTAAATTAGAAGTCGTATAATCATAAGCATAACCCACACTTATGCTAGGTGAAACTTTTATATTCATCAATGCACTCACCGAATCATCAAAGCGATACGAAGCACCCAATTCAAATTTTTCATTAAACAAAACATTAGCAGAAACATCCAGAGAAGCAGCCGAACCCGAAACAATTTTAGTCATGAAAGCAGGTTTTAACTTGAAAGTATCCGACAAGTTAAACACATAACCTCCCGTAAAGAACATGTGGATTTCCTCTGAACCTAAAGCATTGATTCCTGAACGTTCTTCAATGTGCTTAGACGAAAGTAAATTAGGTGCAGATAATCCTAAATAATAATGATCTGTAAAGAAATAAGCTCCCGCTCCAATGTTAGGGAAAATTTCATTGGAATTATTCGCAAAAGCCTCATCCGTAGAAGCATCTCCTGTTTCTAATTGAAAACCATTAAAATTAGTTTTAAACGAAGTGAATCCTGCTTTTAAACCTAACGACAATTTGGATTTAGCACTCATATTAAGCACATAAGCAAAATCCGCATAGAAATTATCTTCTTTCAAAGCTCCTCCTCCTATGTCATCTGTGATTATGGAAGCCCCCATTTCTACCTTTTTATTCAAAGGAATATGACCGAAAAAATTGTAGGTTTTAGGAGCGCCCTGCATTCCTGACCATTGGGAACGGTACAAAACCCCTAAATCTAACATCGCCTGTGTTCCGGTAGCATAGGCCGGATTAACCACATTCATATTGTACATATAATGCGTATATTCCGGGTCTTGTTGTGCTGAGGCTTTTATTATAAACAATAAAAAACTGATACTGAGTATTATTTTTTTCATTCGAAATTTAGTTTTTAAGTAATGAAAACAACTATCGGTTTAGGTATAAACTTCCCTGAATTGGTTTCTTATTTCCTTTGTTTAAGTGTAAAACATAAAAATAAACACCATTAGGCGCTATGCCATCTATACCAACTTTATAATCTGAATTTCTACCGTCCCATTCCGGTTTGTTTTTATTTCCTCTGAATAATAAATTTCCATATCGGTTGTAAATTTCTAAAGTAAAATCAGGATAAATGAATTGAATATCCGGAATTCTGAAAACATCATTTTTCCCATCATTATTTGGAGAAAAACCGTCAGGCACAAAAAAGTCTGGAGTTTCTTCACAATTAGAAAGCGAAACAGTTACTTCTAATGGTTCAGAATAACAATTAGTAGAAGATAAATTAAATCCGTAATAAGTCATTCCATCAATTAAAAACTCCGTTAAACTCAATTGATTACCATTTTCAAGAGCATCAAACCAAACCAAAGTATCATCGGCAGTTACTTTATCACTTAAAGATTGAATAGTTGGATTATCTAAACCACAAAAAATCTCACCAGCTGTTTCTAAAATTGGCGTATTGGATTCGTTAACAGTTACCGAGATAGCTGTTCTTCCTGATTCACATCCTGTTGTCGAATTAACTTCTTTTACATAATAGGTTCCTGAAACCAATACTGTTGAAGCACTTAAAACATTTGTAAGGGAAACCGAATCAAACCATTGGTATTGTGAACCATTTGGAGTTAAATTAGCAATCGTGGCCATATCAGTTCTGCAAAATACAAAACTATTTGGCGTAGGATCAGCCGGTAATACATTCACTACAAAAGCCTTTGTTTTATTCAAAGCTATAGCGCTACATCCATTAGAATTATCCAAAACCGAATTTAATGTGAAAGTCGTATTTCCTGTATTGGACAACATAGAAGCAGGAATTACAAAATTAGCTTTTCCTGAAGTAACTGTAAGCGTCTCATTATTATTTGATACTACATTGCTATCTGACAAAGAATAATCTATCGTAATATTTGTCAAACTACCCAAACCTGAAAGCTGAACTGTAGCATCCTGACCTACACAAATAGAATTAATACTTAAAGCAATCGCAGCAACATTAGGCAAAGCTTTTACTGAAATTAACTTAGCTAAGGCTACTGAATTAGTACAACCCGTAGTTAAATTTACTATATTGGTTACGGTAAATACCGTATTTACACCCACATTAGGAATTAAATTAACAGGAATTACAAAATCAGCAACACCTCCTGAAACAGTAAAATCCAATTGTTGATTAGTAGCTGTATTGTCTCCGGATAAATTATAGGTAATTCTGTAATCACCATCTGTTAAATTGGTATCCCCTGAAAGTTGTACTTCTGCGTCAAAACCTTTACAAACAGCTGGAATAGTCAATGTTGCATTATTAATTCTCGGTAAAGGATTAATATGTAAAATATCGGTAATACTACCTAAAATATTAGTACAGGCACCATAATAACTTGTGTTAACAATTTTAGTTATTGTAAAAGTATAATCAGCTACCGCTTGAAGATAAGCAGGATCCACGCTAAAACTAAAGATTCCGTTGATAAAATTCCCATTAACTGTAATTAACTGATTAGTAGTACCATTATTTATAGTATAAGTCACATCATAATTCCCGTTTGGAACAGGTTGGGGACCTTTAGTTAAGGTAGCGGAATAAGTAGCTGTTGTTATTTCATTTTCACAGATATCCGAATTAATAACTAACGTACTTCCCGTAAAATCTAATGGATCTTCAATGATAATTTTTACATCCGTAAACGAATTGGTACAAATAGGATTTGTAGAAGCAACCGTATATCTATAACTGTAAATTCCTGCACCAAATGTATTATAAATAGCCTGTATATCAACCCTATTATCAATTGTACTTGTTATTTGTCCCGTTCCCGATAAATCAGTCCATTTTCCTCCGGCATCTTCTCCCGCTAACAAATCATTCAAATTTAAGTTGTTATGAAGAGCTAAATTCGTGTTACTACAAATCAAAAAATCTGTTTTAAAACCAGAAATAGGTTTTCTGAAAATAGAAACCGAAATAGTTGCTGATTGTTCCGGACAAGTATCCAAAGCAGGAATTGTATAGGTATAAGAATAATTTCCTTCTCCTAACAATTTTGGATTGATTGTATTACCAGATAAAGTAACAGGAGTAGTATTTCCTGTCCAAAAACCATTTTGCAGTGGAGCCAACTGAGTTCCGTCAAAAGCTTGAAATAAATTAAAGGATTCATTATCGTCACAGATAGAAACATTGCTGGGCACTCCGGTATAAGGACCAATCTTTACCGTAATTGTTGCCACATTATCGGAACATTCAGATGGATCCTGAACATACGAAAAGGTATAAATACCACTGTTTTTTATAGTCTGAGCATTCAAAATTCCATTGAAAATTGCTTCTTCCAAGGGTCTGGAATTGTCAATCCATGTACCGCCTGCAGCAGGAGTTCCCCCTAAAAGAGCAAAGAGATCAATACTTTGATTTACAGGATTCTGAATATCACAAATGGTTATCGAAGCATCTTCACCCGCACATTGCGAATAGCTGTTTAAAGAAAAAAGAAAAAAACAAAGGAATGATAATTTTACAAAGTTGTTTTTAATAGAGAAAAGTAGTTTTTTTAGCATACTTATGTTTTTAGATGAAACCTCTAAAGTAATTTAGCGCTAATGTAAGAAATAAAGCATTAATAGTATCTAAAAAAATCGACAAAAAACATACTGATTCAAATGAGATTTTCTAAAACAGGAATTATGAAAAACAATTTTTAAAAAAATAATTCATTGCATAAAAAAAGTCCCGATTACTCGGGACTTTCAAAATTATAAAAACGTTGAGAATTATTTTTTCTCAGATTTTTCCATTTTAGCTTTCAAAGCAGCTAATACATCATTGTTATCTCCTAAAGTAGCAGCAGGTGCATTAGTAGAAGCAGCAGATGCAGTGTTTTCAGCAGCAGCTTTCACGTTTTTCTCTTCTTCTTCACGGAAGATAGCAGTGTGAGAAGCAACTACTCTTTTGAATTCTTTGTTGAATTCGATTACTTTGAAATCAGCAGATTCTCCTTTTTTCAATCGGTTCAGATGGATTAATTACATTTTTCTGTTTTCTCTTTATTTTGGAAGGATTGTCAGTGGTTATTCAAATTCTCTCATTTAAATATAGAAAGAAACGTGTTTTTAAAATGGCACCTATTCATCATCACTTTGAAATGTCTAATTGGGCTGAAACAACTATAATCGTGAGATTTTGGATTATTAACGGTATCGCAATAGTTGTAGGTCTAGGTTTATTCTACGCTGACTTTGTTTTGTTTGGTCAATAATGACTAATTTAATTGTAGGCTTTGGTACTACAGGAAAATCTATCCAACGGTATTTAGAAAGAAACAATGAATCCTTTTTTGTTTATGACGATTATCAAGAAATACCTGTAAATTTACAATTTAATGAAAAAAATCTTGATAATATCAAAAGAGTTATTATTTCCCCAGGCATTAAGCCTAATCACTGGATATTAAATGAAGCAAAAAAATTAAAAATTAAAATCACTACCGATATTGAAATTTTTTCAGAAACAAATAATTGTAAACTAATTGGAGTTACAGGAACAAATGGAAAAACCACATTCGTTTATTGCTTATCTGAAATATTAAATAAATATGGTTATAAGACTACAACTGCAGGCAACATTGGTTTGTCACCGTTAGATTTAGAAGATATTGATAAAAACTATGATTATATAATCATCGAATTGTCGAGTTTTCAACTGGAATACTTAAAATATCTAGACCTTGATATGTCTGTAATAACTAATATCTTTGAAGATCATATTGATTGGCATGAAACTTTTCAGAATTATTACTTAACAAAAATTAAAACTAACAGCCGAACCAATTTCAACTCAAATTATTCCAAGAGATAGACACGCTCAATTTTTTTCTACTTTAGGCATTATTGCAAGTTCAGCTGAAAGACTAGCAACTGAAATTAGACA
>JALRGZ010000250.1 GCA_023253295.1 Flavobacterium sp. | reverse complement strand
GAGATTTTGGGAGCATTAAATCAACGTAGTTAATCTAATTCAAAGTTAAAGCTCCCAGAATTTCCTCTGACATAAAAGGTCCTCCAGGATATTTGGCAGTATAGTCTAAATTCAGCCAAATTTGATTGCGTTCGTCAATATGATAATGCAATTGTTTCCCATAACTCTCTTTTTCAAAGAGTTTGTTTTTTATTAAAAAATTGACTGTTTCCAGGTCGTTCATTTTACCAATTAAAATCTCAGGATAAATATGCCCTTTGGTGTGGATTAATCTTGGAGTTCCACCAATTGCCCGAACGCAAGCTGCCATTAATATAGAATGGTCATCACAATCTCCTGATAAATAGCCTAAAGATTCGCTAGCGGTAGCAATGTAATCTCCATCTTTAGGATCACTTACATATGTCCAACGACTATTAATTTCTTTAAAAACAGCAAAACACTGGATAATTGTTCGATAATCTGAAAAACCTCGAATGTTTTTGAAATGCTTGTTGACAGCCATAATAGCAAAGTTTCGAACTCTTGGATTTTGATACTCAATAGCATTTAGAATTTTAGATTTGTTGGGAAAAGGCAGTAGTTTGGAAATAATTATATCTTGTGGGTATGGATTATCAGACATGGTGTAAACCATTGAATCATAATCTTCATAAATACTTTGAAAACCGTAATTACCTGAAATGGTACCATAGGACAGAGCAATTATATAAAGAACAATACAAATGATAATTATGGTTCTAAGTAATCTAAGAACCAGTTGGATTCCAACTAAGATAAAAACAAATAAGAGGAAACGATCTAAATTAAAAGGCCAGTTTAATTCGATAAGATTTTGATGTGCAATAATAAAAGTAGGAATACTAATCAAAACATTTAAGACAAAAATAATCACATCATCCCAAGGTTTCTTGACCTGAAGTTTTTGTTTGATGTCTTGAAAAGTAAGATTTCTAAAGTTTATCATGCGAAGCAAAAACGTAAAACTAAACTGTTTTAACTATTTCATCAAAAGTACCTATTTTATCAATAATTTTTAGTTCTAATAACTGTTTTTGAATATTGTTTAACATTTCTTCACTTAATTGCTGCTGAGACCATTTGGTTAATGAAAGCCATTCCTGAATGTCCTCAACTTTTTGATGGTACTTTTTAGCTAAAACGGCATCAATACCAGGTATCGATTTGAAAGAAACTGTTTTTTGATTGATAATGTTTAAAATTTGTCCAATAATTTCAGAATTGTTTTCCAAAACTTCATTTCTTACCGCAATTACAAAACATGGCCATGGAGTAGGGCAGTCGGCAATTCGTCTAAAAGTTCCATTATCTACTAAAGGTTTAGTCATAAAACGTTCCCACATGAAATAATCAGCTGTACCTTCAGTTAAAGCGGTAACCGCTCCATCGATTGTATTTACAATTTCAAACTGCAAATTATCAGTTTTCCAATTTTGATTATTAGCATTTACATATGCCATTAATTGAGAACCGGAACCCAATCGGGAAATAGCAGCTTTGGTATTTTCTAAATCAGAAAGCATATGGTATTTCGATTTTGCGTCAACATGAATTCCCCAAATTAAAGGCGAATCTACATAAACCTGAACAATTTTTGACGAATTTCCAGCTACAATATCCTTTACTATTCCTTCCGAAAGAATCACAGCAATATCAGTTTCGGCATTGCGTAACATTTGGCACATTTTCCCGGTTCCTTCCGGAACATCGATCCATTCTAAGTCGATATTTTGACTTTCGAATTCTTTATTGTTTAGGCATAAATGCCAAGGTAAATTGAAATGTTCCGGTACTCCGGCAATTTTTATTTTTCTCATTATGATGTATATTTTGGAACGCAGATTTAAGAAATTAGATAAATTTAAATGATTTCCAAAATCGGTGTTTCTTTTACTTGTAATTATTGCAATAATTTGTCTAAAGTATATCGAATCAATTTATCAATAGTTTCATAGGGTTTGTTGCTAAAAGTACCATTGGCACGATTAGCTATAATAGCATTCAAAGAAATAGCCTGATGTCCTAAAAGCACTGCCAATCCATAAATAGCGGCGGTTTCCATTTCTAGATTGGTAATTTGAATTCCGTTATAGTTAAACTGATCCATTTTTTGATTCAAATTACGGTCTTGGATATTCAATCGTAAAACACGTCCCTGCGGACCGTAAAAACCGCCTGCTGTAGCTGTAAAACCTTTATGTGTTTCATTAGAAATAAATACTTTACTTAAAGTATCACTTGAGCTAATTACATAAGGTTTTCCTTTATGTAAATCCCAATTGGTTTGTTGGATAAATGCGGTTTCTATTTCAGGATTAGAAACAGTATCGATACAATAGGAGCGAAGCATATTGTCTAAGCCAATAGCGTACTGACTCACTACAAAACTATCTACAGGAATGTTTTCCTGTAAAGAACCTGAAGTCCCAATCCGAATAATGTTTAGCGAACTTAGTTTTTCTTTTATTTTTCGGGTTTCAAAATCAATATTGACTAAGGCATCCAGTTCATTCAGAACAATATCAATATTATCAGGTCCAATTCCAGTAGATATAACAGAGATTCTTTTTCCTTTGTAGAATCCTGTCTGCGTTTTAAATTCTCTTTTTTGAGTACTAAATTCAATGGTGTCAAAGTGAGTCGTTACTTTTTCAACCCGGTCCTGATCACCAACAAAAATAATAGTATTGGCAAGGTTTTCAGGTTTCAGATTGAGATGATAGATGCTGCCATCCGGATTTAGAATCAGTTCTGATGCTTGTATCATTTTTTTTAATTTAACCGCAAAGAACACAAAGTTTTTCGCAAAGTTTACAAGTTTTGTAGAGAATTAAAGACTGCTTTCTGCCTTCTGCTTTTTGAAAACTAACTTATCCTCCTACACGTTTGGTTTTAAATCCTTTTTCCTGTAATATTTTCATGATTTTATCACGATAATCTCCCTGAATGATAATAGCACCATCTTTAAAACTTCCACCAACACTTAATTTGGTTTTGATTTCTTTGGCCAGGATTTTAAAATCTTCATCATCGCCTTCATAACCTTCAATTATAGTAGTTGGTTTGCCTTTTCTTTTTTCAAATTTGCAAATCATTGGTTCTTTTTGAACGAATAATTCGTGTGCTGTATCGTCAATTTCCTCAGGTTCGTTGCTTGGAACGTGGTCAGGGAATAAGTTTTTTAATTGGTCTTGTAAGTCCATTTTTTATTTGTTTTTTGAAACACAGATTTGAGAAATTCTTTAAATTATAATAATTCTAAAATCTGTCTTTATGTTTTTTAAATTCGTTTGTAAATATTTTTCGAATAAACTGGGGGTCTTTTCCAAAATTTAATAATAATCCAACTTCACATTCTGTTGCTTTTAAATAGTTTAATAGTTGACATTCGTGTGAATCTATTATATATTCTACACATTTAAGTTCGATTATAACAGATTTATTTACAATTATATCAGGAATGTATTCACCAACAATTTCTTTTTTATAAATCACATTCAATTTTACTTGACTCTCGACTTCATATCCGCGGTTTTTTAATTCTATAATCATTGCATTATGGTATACTTTTTCTAAAAAACCAAAACCTAATTCATTATACACATCGTAATAAATTCCTATTATGGATTTTGTTAATTCTTGATGTGGGAATGTTTTCATGATTTTATGGTTTTGTTTTTAAGTAAAACAGATTATTTAATTTTTTTAATTTAAGTAATTTCTATAATCTGTGTTCTCCAAAAAAAAAAAATTATAATACATGATAATAATTATTTTTTTATTAATCCTAAATCAACTAAACGCTCATAAAGAAAATCACCAGCAGTAATATCTTCAAATTGTTTTGGGTTTTCGTTGTTAATACAGTTCTCTAAGCAATTTAAAGGCATGTCACTAACAGGATGCATGAAAAAGGGAATAGAGTATCTTGAAGTTCCCCATGATTCTCTAGGCGGGTTTACTACCTGATGGATAGTCGACTTTAATTTGTTGTTAGTATGTCTTGATAACATATCACCTACATTGATGACTAATTGATCCTCTTCTGCAATAGCATCTATCCATTCTCCATTATGATTTTGAACCTGAAGTCCGCGCCCCTGAGCACCCATTAAAAGAGTAATCAGGTTAATATCACCATGCGCCGCAGCACGAATAGCATTTTCAGGTTCCGATGTAATAGGAGGGTAGTGTATGGGTCTTAAAATAGAGTTTCCTTCTTTGGCATAATTGTCAAAATAGAATTCGTCTAAGCCTAAATGCAGGGCTAAAGCTCTCAAAACATAGATTCCGGTTTTTTCAAGCATTTGATAAGCTTCTTTACCTACTTCGTTAAAACGTGGTAATTCGTTTACGATGATATTTTCAGGGTATTCTGAAGCGTATTTTGAGTTTGGTGATACATATTGACCAAAATGCCAAAACTCCTTTAAATCACCTTCTTTACGTCCTTTTGCGTGTTCTTTTCCAAAAGAGACATATCCTCTTTGTCCACCATTTTCAGGAAATTCATAACTTTTTTTGGTTTCTAATGGTAAATGAAAAAAGGCTTTGATTTCGTTGTATAATTCTTCTACTAAATTTTGGTCTAAAAAATGTCCTTTTAAAGCTACGAAACCAATATCTTCAAAAGCATTTCCAATTTCGTTAACGAATTTTTCTTTTCGGATAGGATCGTTTGAAAGGAAATCGCTCAAATCAACACTAGGGATGTTTTGCATGGAGTAATTATTTTTAACAGATTTGAAACTGATTTTATCTTTGGTTTACAAATGTATTTAATAATTATTTTAATTAGAATTTTAAAAACTAAAATTGACAAAAGTTTAGAGCAAAAAAAAACGTTTCAATTGCTTGAAACGTTTTTAGTGGGAAGAGCAGGATTCGAACCTGCGAAGGTTTCCCAACGGATTTACAGTCCGTCCTCGTTGGCCGCTTGAGTATCTTCCCGGCCGTGTTTTTTTGTTTTGCTTGTCGTAAGCGGTTGCAAAGATAGAAACACTTTTGACGTATGCAAACTATTTTTTAAAGAACTAAATTTATTAATAAAAAACGCTTCAATTGCTTGAAGCGTTTTTGGTGGGAAGAGCAGGATTCGAACCTGCGAAGGTTTCCCAACGGATTTACAGTCCGTCCTCGTTGGCCGCTTGAGTATCTTCCCCGACCACTGTCTTACTTGTTGTAAGCGGTTGCAAAGATAGAAACACTTTCGAGGTTTGCAAACATTTTGACAGCTTAATTTTAAACTTTATTTCAATCTTTTTTTAAAGTACTGGAGTTGAATAAAATAAAAAATCTCCACTAAGGAGATTTTTTATTTCTTTTCGCTAGAAAGAGCTTATTGGGCTAAAAGTTCTTTGATTTTTGCTTTCAATTCTTCACCTCTTAAGTCTCTTGCAACTACATTTCCTGATGCATCAAGGATAAAAGTAGCAGGTATAGCTTCAACTTTGTACTGGGCAGCAATTGGATCTTCCCATCCTTTTAAGTTAGAAACTTGCGTCCAGGTTAATTTATCTTTCGCAATAGCTTCTTTCCATTTATCAGCATCCTGATCTAATGAAACACCTATTATATTAAGTCCTTTTGAGTGGAATTCTTTATAAATAGCCACTACGTTAGGATTTTCTTTTCTACAAGGTCCACACCAAGAAGCCCAAAAGTCAACAATTGTAACTTTTCCTAAACTTTCTTTTAATGAAATTACTTTTCCTTCAGGATTTTGTGCTGAAAAATTAGGTG
>JALRGZ010000204.1 GCA_023253295.1 Flavobacterium sp. | reverse complement strand
TTTTCTTCACCATCAATGATAAAAGTTCCGTTGAAAATTTTGTGACGACAGTGCTCAGAGTTAGCCTGAGAGAAAGCAAAGATTTCAGAATCAGTTAATTTTCTACCTAATTTGGTTGCCAAATTATTCAAATAGTCAACTTCTTCTTCGCTCAAAGCCAAACCTTCCTGTTTGTTGTAAGCATCGATATCTTCGATGTCCAAAATAGGTTCCGGTTGGATATTAATAGTAAAAATATCCTGATTTAATTCAGTGTATTTTTGAGAAAGCATTGGGTCAAAATCGTTGAAATCTTCAGTAGCTCTGAAAAATTCTTCGATACGAATGATTCCTGAAATTCCCATGTTTTGCGTGATTTCTACTGCATTGGTACTCCAAGGAGTAATCATGGTAGCACGAGGACCAACAAAAAAATCCGTCAACACGGATTTCTCTATTTTATTTGCATTGGCAAAAAGCCAGTTAAGTTTAGAAATATCTTGAGCCGAAATTTCGCCTTGAGTTTGTACAGCAAAAATTGCGTTGCTTTGGTTTTCAAAGAAATGAATCATCGTAAATTTTTATGTATGTTAAATTAACGCTGCAAATTTAGGTTAAAAAAACAGTAAGAACAAGTGTAAAAAAGACTTTTTAAAACAGTTAAAAACAGTGTTCAGTATTCAGTTTGCAGAAAGCAGAAATTAGATTCCTGAATTTAGAATTACAATCTTAATCAGAGTTCTTTTTGATTTTCGGTGAAATAAAAATGATTATCAATTTGCTTTAGGAAAATCCATAGTTTGATAAGCCCCCAAATCAGGAGGAGAAGTTCTGCTGTTTCCAATAATGTCAAGCGGAATTAGGTAAGCAGAATTACCTTTTGCGAAAGCGGCAGAAGTGTTATCTATGTTCAATTTGTTTTTTGCAATATCCATGAATCGTGGATTTTGATTAAAGATATTGTTGGTGTAGTGTGAGTTGTCATTGAAATTATAAAGCGGATTTGAACTGCTGGTGTCAGTTTTCAATAAGCAATTGTTGAATTGATATTCAAAAAGAGCGGTGTTTTTTTTATCTAAATTTAATTCATTGGAATAAGCGCCATAAATGATACAATTGTTAAAATTGGCCTTGGTTAAATCCATGGTTTCAGGATTAGCAGTAGTCTTATAATTGCTGATGTTTAAAGTCATTTGGCCGGCTCCGTTCCAGTAGTTGTTAAAAGTACAATGTGTAAATTGATAATTTCCTCCGTAAACACAGGATAGGGTAGCTTTTCCAGCTGTATTAATCACAATATTTTCGCCTTCTATTTTTGCATTTTGTGCCAAAATCCCATAATTAGAAGAATTGTAAATTTGGCTGTTTTTTATAGAAACCGTGCTGTTGTCTTGATTGTCAATTCGTAAACCAATCGTAGCATTTTTAATCGTAAGATGGTTGATGTTGTGATTTGTGCTTCCATTACGAAGCCAGATGGTTGACCATTGTCCGGCTACATTAGTATAATCGGCTTCCTGACGGTCGCCTTCAAAGATGATTTCATTTTCCAGTTTCGTTGTGGTCGAAACTGCCCCATTGCATTGTAATGACGCCGATTGTGTTACAATTAATCCGGAATTAGCATGAAAATAAACTCTGGATCCGGCATCAAAAATGACGGTTTTGCCTTCTGGAACACAGGCGTAACCGTAGATTACATAAGGTTTTTGATTGGTAAAATGCAGTTCGTTGCCATTGAAAGCGTCATTCTCATCCAGATAGAATCCGTTTAATTCCTTTTCGTCAAATGTTACGGTTTCGGTAGTATTATCGTTGAAACTTTTTGGATAGAGAAAAACAGCATCTTTTACTAAAGTAAGTAATTTTACTTTTTGCAAATTAGCACCAATATCAAATTCAATTTCATCAGTGTACAAGAAGTCATCTGGATTAGCATCTGCGATATTTGGGGTAGTTTCAATAAAAATGTAAAGACTGTCTTTGGCTAAAAGAGTCACATTGTTGAAGATTTTATTGTTTTCGCCCTGCATACCATCTACAGTCATACGGTATTTAGAGTTAAATCCTTTTCCTAATTTGATAGTTGGTATACTAATATCATTTTTACTTTTATTGTACACTTTCAGCATATAAGTGCTCGAACTTATCGTTGAAAAAACGGTGTCTAAAAAAACAGTATCTCTGGAAAAAACTAATTTTCCATTGCTGGGTATTGTTGAAAAATCAGAACGGCAAGAGCTGATAGAAAGGATTATTCCAAATATAAATAATAGCGAAAAGGAACGCATTGCTTTAGTTTTTTTGTAAAAATAGAAAAAATCTTATTCCTTGATGCCTAATTTTTAAAGAGTATGTAGAATATCCCTTTATTTTGGAGTTAAGTATCTATACTTTTCTTTATTTTTACAGACGATTAAAATATAATTCATGACATTCGATAAAGAAAAGATATTGGAATACTGTAATCGTATTTCAAAAAATACCTTAATGGAAACCTTAAATATTGAATATGTGGATGCCGGAGAAGGGTTTTTGACAGCAACTATGCCTGTAAATCCTAGTGTTCATCAACCGATGGGCTTATTGCATGGCGGAGCAACAGTAGCTTTAGCCGAAAGTGTAGGTAGTGCCGCTTCCTTTATATTTATTAATCCCGAAGTTAGCGAAGTACGCGGGATAGAAATTTCAGCCAATCATTTAAAATCCAAGAGAGAAGGAGTCGTAACGGCTACAGCTAAAATTATTCATCAGGGGGCGAGTATTCACCTGTGGGAAATTCGTATTGTTGATGAAAGAAATAATTTGATTTCGCTTTGTAAGTTGACCAATATGGTTTTGCCTAAGCGAAAGAAAAAAAGCTAAATTTTATTTGGATAAATAAACCTTTAATACAATAGTGTATGATTGATTTTTTTATAAAAGTGAAACAACAAGAAGCGCAAAAATTGCCTTTTGTTATCTATAGAAAGCCTTATAAGACGGAGGTGAGAGGTTTTTTTCAAAAAAATGATCATCTGTATTTTGCCGAAACCTTAGATGAAACAGGTTTTGTTTTTGCACCTTTTGATGGCAATCAGATGATATTAATTCCAAAAAATCAATCGGTTATTTGGGAAGCTGATATTACTTCTTTTGATGAATATCAATTTACCAATTTAGAGCAGTCAGAAAGCCCGACAGAAAAAGAACATTTTGAAAAAATGATTCAAAAAGCTATTGAAACCATTCAGAAAGGAGATTTGAAAAAAGTGGTTTTGTCCCGTAAAGAGATTTTGGATATGCCTGATTTTGATTTGGTAGCTGTTTTTACTAAATTAATTCAACTTTTTCCAACTGTTTTTTGTTACTGTTGGTATCATCCTAAAATTGGTTTATGGATGGGAGCTACACCAGAGCGATTGTTAAAGGCTAGTAGAAAACGATTTTGTACGATGGCTTTGGCAGGAACACAAAATTTTGAAGGGAAAACCGATGTGATTTGGGAAGCTAAAGAAATTGATGAGCAACAGTTTGTTACCGATTTTATATTGGAAAATCTGAAAGATTTAACTTCGGAAGTGGCGATTTCTAGTCCTTACACTGTTCAGGCTGGAAATGTACTGCATATTAAAACCGATATAGAAGGAATAATTAATAAAACATCCAAATTAAATCAGGTAGTTTCGGTTTTACATCCTACGCCTGCGGTATGTGGTTTACCAAAACAAGCGGCGAAAGATTTTATTTTAGAAAATGAAGATTATGATAGAGAATACTATACTGGATTTTTAGGAGAATTGAATAAAAAAGATTTTGCGGAGAAAAAACAAAAATCGGATTTGTATGTTAATTTACGCTGTATGCAAATAAAAGAAAAACAAGCGCATTTGTATATGGGTTGCGGTATTACCAAAGAAAGTATTCCTGAAAAAGAGTGGAATGAAAGCGTGAATAAATCCATCACGATGAAAAGTGTTCTTTAAAATTTAGAAAATAATAATAATGAAATTAGATATATTGGCTTTTGGAGCGCATCCTGACGATGTAGAGCTGGGTTGTGCCGGAACAATTTTAAAAGAAGTTTCCCTTGGGAAGAAAGTAGGTATTATAGATTTAACCCGAGGTGAATTAGGAACCAGAGGTTCGGCTGCTATTAGAGATGAGGAAGCAAATGCTGCTGCAGCAATCCTTGGAGTTTCGGCAAGGGAGAATTTAAATATGAGAGATGGATTTTTTGTGAATGACGAAAAACACCAACTGGAGATTATTAAAATGATTCGTAAATACCAGCCTGAAATTGTATTGTGTAATGCAATAGATGACCGTCATATCGATCATGCTAAAGGAAGTAAATTAGTTTCTGATGCCTGTTTTTTATCGGGCTTGATGAAAATAGATACAGAGTTGGATGGATTACCACAAAAGGCTTGGAGACCTAAAGTAGTTTATCATTATATTCAATGGAAAAATATTGAACCAGATTTTGTTGTAGATATTACTGGTTTCACGGATAAGAAAATTGAAGCGATTTTGGCTTATCGCTCGCAGTTTTATGATCCAAATTCTACTGAACCGGAGTCTCCAATTACCTCAAAAAACTTTTTTGAGAGCTTGAATTATCGTTCCAGAGACTTAGGAAGGTTAGTAGGCTTAGATTATGCTGAAGGTTTTACAGTAGAGAGATATTTGGCAGTCAATAGTTTAGCAGATTTGCTGTAATTTTTTTTAATTTTTTTTCAAAAAATGTTTGCAGAACTCGAATTCTGTTGTATCTTTGCCACCGCAAACAAGCAAACAAATGGTGGTTGTAGCTCAGCTGGTTAGAGCATCGGTTTGTGGTGCCGAGGGTCGTGGGTTCGAACCCCATCATCCACCCAAAATTCAAAAGCCTCTTCGAAAGAAGAGGCTTTTTTTGTGCCTTTTATTTTCGAGGAATTTTTCAAAATTTTTGATTTTTTTTGAAAGAATGGATAGCTCGCGGGCTGTCCGTACGAATCTCTATATCGAAAATTATAAGTATAAAAAAAGTCCCACCGAAGCAGGACTTAAGATTTTCATCTACGGCATATAGCCTTATTGTGATAAGATTAAAGATTAGAATAGTTTAATCTGTCACAAACATAAGAAAAAAGCTTCATAAAACAACGATTCAAAAATATTTCCTTGTAGTTTTTTATTTATATATTTATCATTTTGTAACTATAAGGAATAAATAATGGCAAAAATTTTAGGATTAGATTTAGGGACAAACTCGATTGGGTGGGCGATTAGAGATACTGAAAATGAAGGCAAGGAGCAAATTATTGATAAAGGAGTGAGGATATTTTCCGAAGGAGTAAAATCTGAAAAAGGAATTGAAAGTTCCCGTGCTGCTGAAAGAACAGCTTACAGAAGTGCAAGAAAAATAAAATACCGTAGAAAATTAAGGAAATACGAAACTTTAAAAGTTCTTTCTGTAAATGGGATGTGTCCTTTGTCGATTGAAGAAGTTGAAGAATGGAAAAAATCTGGTTTTAAAAAATATCCGCTTAATCCTGAATTTCTGAAGTGGTTGCGAACCAGCGACGACGAAAATATTAATCCTTATGTTTTTAGGGATAGAGCCAGTAAACAAAAAGTAGCTTTATTTGAACTTGGACGAGCTTTCTACCATATTGCCCAAAGAAGAGGATTTTTGAGTAACAGACTTGATCAATCAGCTGATGGTGTTTTTGAAGAACATAATCCTCAAATCCAAAGTTTGATTGAAGATTTAAATAGCACAACTTTGATTTTGGAAGAATTAAATGGTTATTATCTGAATATAGGAATCATGGAATTAACTGAAAAAGTTGTTTTTAAAAAAGATTTAGATGAAGGAGAAAAGAAACTAAAAACACTTTATAATTCCTTGGTTGCGATAACGAAGAAAAATGAAAACAATGTAGAGAAATGTAAAGAAGAACTTATTGCAAGGCTAAATAAAAAAGATGATTTAGGAAAAGTAAAAGGTGAAATAAAAGATATTTCACAAGCGATGCTTGATGGGAATTTTAAGACTTTAGGGCAATATTTTTATAGTCTTTATAACAAAGGAAAAATCAGAAATCAATATACTTCAAGGGAGGAACATTATCTTAAAGAATTTGAAATAATTTGTGAAGCTCAGGTAATCGAAGGAATTGATAAAACTGAAAAATTACCCGAAAAGAAATTTACAGGTTTAGCCAAAGATTTGTACAAAGCCATTTTCTTTCAGCGACCATTAAAATCACAGAAAGGCTTGATTGGAAAGTGTTCTTTTGAAAAAAGCAAATCACGTTGCGCTATCTCTCATCCGGATTTTGAGGAGTACAGAATGTGGACATATTTGAACACCATAAAGATTGGAACCCAAAGCGAAAAAACATTGCGTTTTCTGACACAAGAAGAGAAATTGAAATTGATTCCGAAATTCTACAGAAAGAACGATTTTAATTTTGAAGTTTTAGCTAAAGAACTTGTTGAAAAAGGAGCAAGTTTCGGCTATTACAAATCTTCAAAAAAGAATGAGTTTTTTTATTGGTTTAACTACAAACCAACAGACAGTGTTTCGGCTTGCCAGGTTTCAGCTGCGTTGAAAAACACGGTCGGGGACGATTGGAAAACAAAAACATTCACTTATCAAACGCTAAATGCTAAAAAAGAAGAGGTAACCAAAACAGTTGATTACAATGATTTATGGCATTTGCTTTCTGTTTCGACTTCGGATATTTATTTGTATGAATATGCAAAAGATAAATTGGGATTGAATGATAAGAATGCAAAAGCTTTCAGTAAAATAAAATTAAAAAAGGATTTTGCCAGTTTGAGTTTATCCGCAATCACTAAAATTTTGCCTTACGTAAAAGAAGGACTTTTGTATTCTCACGCTGTATTTATGGCAAATATTGAAAACATTGTTGATGCCGAAATTTGGAAAGATGAATCTCAACGGAAATACATTAAAACTCAAATAGCAGAAATTGTTGAAAATTATACTTTTGAAAAAAGTCTATTGGAGGTAATAAATGGTTTGATGAAAGAATACAAAACCGAAAAAGAAGATGAAAAAAAAGTGTATTATTCAAAAGAAGCAGAACCAGAATTTGGAAATGATTTAAAGAAAAAATTGATTGGTTTTTACAAATCAAATAAGATGGAGGATGAAAGAGAGCAACAAGCCATTTTTAACCATTTGTTACCAATTTTGATCGATCAATTAAAGAAATATGAGTTCATCAAAATAAAGAGATTAGATGAAAAAGTTTTAGAATTTCTGAAAGGAGAAAATGAAACTGGTCAAGTATTTTATAGTGAAGAAAAAGGAACAGACCAAGAGAAGGAAAAGAAAATAAATAATAGGTTGAAAAAACTATATCATCCATCAGATATTGAAGTTTTCAAAAAGCAAAAAGCGAAAGATAAAGATGGAAATGAAACAGGTCAGCTTATTTTAGGCAGTCCATTGACTTCATCAATCAAAAATCCGATGGCAATGCGGGCTTTACATCAATTGCGTAAAGTTTTGAATACGCT
>JALRGZ010000077.1 GCA_023253295.1 Flavobacterium sp. | reverse complement strand
GAAAAAACATTTAGGTAAATTAAGATATAATATACAAGGTGATGAACATAAGGAATATAATGATCCTATTGAACGATTTGAAAACTTATCTACTTGGGCACTCCATAAAATCAACACACTTCCAAATATACAAAACGGTATTGAAATTTTTATTGAAGGTTATTCCTTCGGTTCAAAAGGACAAGCAGTATTTCAAATTGCAGAAAATGGTGGTATTCTTAAATATAGATTACATACAACATCAACTCTTAAATATGACACGATTGTTCCAAGTGTCATTAAAAAGTATGCTACAGGTAAAGGTAATGCAGATAAAAAACTTATGTATGACACCTTTACAAAAGAACATAATATAGATTTAATGAAAGTATTTGATATGCAAACTTTAAATAATCCAGTAACAGATATTATTGACAGTTATTATATTGCAAGATGTGGATATGAAAGACTTAAAAAGATTTAGAGCAGTTGAACGAGACAAATATAAAGATTATATTATAGAGGTTCCTGTATTAGGAATTACTTCAGTTTTTAAACCAAACAATCCATTATTATATAAAGCACTTACTAAAAGTTTATCAACTCATAAAATGCTTAAACCTATTTTAATAACTCATTTTAAATACTTTTGGTTCCACGAAAGTGAATGGACACAACATAGAGATCAATTAGGTTGTGTTGTTGGTAATCAAAGACTTAAATATGCTATAACAAAAGAATACGATACCATAGATTGTATTTTTGTAAAATCAGTACAAGAAAGAGATTATTGGCATAATGAATTGTTTATACACGGAACAAAATATCCACTATGATTTATACATTTGAAACTAAAAGATCAAGTAATAAATTTATACACGGTTTTGTTAAAAACTTTGAAAGTAAAAATTTTACATACGTTACAGGACCAGGAGAACAATTTTATAATATAAGTTGGCCGTCTTGGAATGAAACACTTGAAAATGGAGTGGAGATTGCTTTTCAAGGAATTATTAGAAATACACATAAACTAGTAGAGGCGTGTAAAGAAAACAATAATGATTACTATTACTTTGACCAACCATATTTTTTTGGAACTAATTATGCTAATCATCATATCTTTAATGACGTTTGGTATAGAATAATTAAAAATGATGTTCAACAATGTACTACAGATACTAATTTAAAACATATGGTAAGATTTAAAGAAATATATAATAGATGTAATGACGGAATAGTATTAGAAGATTGGAGAACTAAAGGAGATCACATTTTAGTAATACCACCTAGCCATCATACAGCAAGATGGTATCATATAAATGAAACAGAATGGGTTGATAATATAGTTAAAGAGATAAGAAAACATACAGATAGAGAAATAAGAGTTAGATATAAGTATGTTAATGGTATGACATTTGGAGAAAAAAATAAAACACCTTTAAAAGAAGACTTTAAGAATTGTTGGGCAATAGTTTCCTGGCACTCAATGTGTGCTTCAGAAGCAGTTGTAAAAGGTATACCTAGTTTTAGTAGTATTCACTCTCCAGCAGCGCCAGTAAGTCTAAAACTAAATGAACTAAATAAAATAGAAAATCCAGTAATGCCTAAAAGAGAGCAATGGTTGTATTCTTTATTAGGTTCGCAATTCACTTTACAAGAAATGCAATCTGGATATGCATATAGATATATAAATGAGTTTTAAATTAAAAGAACATAATATTATATTCATACACCCACCTAAATGTGGAGGTTCATCTATAACTGAAGTATTAAAGAAAACAAAAAATATAGGTGAAGAGATACCTAATACAGGTGCTCATAAAACAATAAAAGAAAATCAACAATTAAACTTTATTGCTGATGAATATTTTATAACTGTTAGAAATCCATATGACAGATATTATAGTTATTATCATTTTTGTATTGAATGGGATTTAAAAAGAGCAACAGGACAATTGCCATTAAAGGGAGATACAAAAGAGTTTTACGAGGCAAGAAGAAATAGATTATTAGAACTAAAGTTTGAAGGATTTATTAATTTACTTGTAAATGAAGAAGAAAGAAAAAAGTTTATTTCATCACACAAACTATTAAATGCTTTTGATTGTCAATCAAAATGGTTTCAAAATCAAACAGATAAACCTGTACACGTATTTAAGATAGAAGAAGGAACAGTTTGGAAGTATTTACAAAATTTAGGTTATAACGTTAAACCTGCACACGTTAAAAAGTCAACATACAAAACCCAACAAGGTTATACAAAAGAACAAGCAGAAATAATATATAAGTATTTTAAACAAGACTTTGATACTTTAAATTACAATAAGGAAGATTATGAACGAATCACAACTATATGATAAGATGAAACAGATTGAAGGTAAGTATTTAAAACCTCACTCATTTGAACAATTTAAAAATTATTGGTTACCTGAAAAGATAGTAAAAGAAAGTAAGAACGTATTATCTTTAGGTGTACATAGAGACGTAGGATTTGAACAAGCAATGTGTATGTTTAATAAAAATTTAAATATACATTTATATGATCCAACTCCAGATAGTGTAAAATTATTTCAATCAGATTTTGCATATAAAAATAAAATGACATATCATCAAGTTGCATATGCAAAAGATAATGGTAAGATGAAATTTTATTATGACAAAAATGATTTAACTAAATGTTATTCTTTAATACCTTTACCACAATTTGGTGAAGACCCAGCATATATTGAAGTTGATACAAAGAATTTAGTTACAATGATGAAAGAAGATATGCCACAAGTTGATATTATCAAAGCAGATATTGAAGGTGTGTGGTATGATTTTTGTAGAGAAGTATTAGACAATGATATTCAATCGGGTTATTTGATTCCTTTAGTTTGCTTTCTGGTTATTCTTTACTTTGGAGTTTTTGGACATAAGGTTAAAAATGTAGAATAAGTTAAATACTTTTATAAAATGAGAATCCCCTATTTTCGGTATGGAAAGAGGGGATTTTTATTGGTAGCAGCTATTTTTTAATAATCAAAAATATGTTCAACTTCTGTTTTTCTACTATTTGCTTGTTTTAGAAAAGTTATCAATTGTTTTACAGGTACTAAATATATTAATCTTTTGATTTTTTTATTCGTCACTACTTCTGATTTATAGAGTAGTTTTGTGTTTTCGAAATTACTGTTTTTAGATGCTTCTGATAAAATAGAAACCACTATTTCGTCATTGCCTCCAATTTCTAAAATTTTTACGTCCTTTTGACACAGCTTTAATAAATTAGTAGTAAATGCCCCCCATCTAGGGATGCTTAACAATTTTTTATTGTTTTGTTCTTTCAGTATTTTAATGTCATTTGTTGATCGAATATTTTCTTTAGTTTCTACCAATAAATAGATGTTTGTTACTGGGGTTTCATAGCTGTTTTTTGCTGCCCATTCAATAAGTTGTGCATAACCAGCTTTGAAAACAAATTCAAATGTAAAAAACAGTTTCCTTTCTGTTTTTCTCAAAAAACTACCCTTAGAAGTATCTGCAACATTCCAAACTTTTTTAACCCATGGCAAGAATTTAAATTCATACCACGCTGTATCATAAATAAAATCAGAGTAGGCTCTCTGAGCTGCTATTATTGTTTTTTCTTCATCAGACATATTGTTGTTTGCAAACCAACTAAATAGTTTGCCAATGGTATTTTCATATAAAATTTTTGCAGTGTATTCTAGAGTTACACTTATACCAATTACCTTTAACATTGTCGTGTATTCTTTGTTTTCTGGATAGGCTTTTGATACGAGTTGAATAGATCTATCGTATAGTTTCCAATATTCATTAATAGATTTATAAAAAGGAAAATCCGAAGGATTATTTCCTTGTTCAAGATAATCAGCGTATTCTTTAGGATTGAAGACTAAATACCATTCGGGAACAGTAAGAACGGTTTGTTCTTCGTCTCTGAAATATCCTTTAATACTCTCTCTCTCTTTTTCGATTGTTTTTTGGATATAAGGATTGTATTTGTCTAATAATTTATTGTTTAATCGATGAAGAGGATCTAATTTGTTTTTTATTTCAAAATATTTATTAGAATTGGGATATGCCTGGCGAAATTGTGTAATAGATGCATGAGGTTGATAGGGTAGGTACCAAGATCCATTTTCGCTTAAGATGGCATCAGTCATTTCTAACGTCCATTTTTTTACAATGCTTTTTGATGAAGAGTCAGTTCCTTGTTTATAATAAATTACAAATGCAAACACTTCTTCTTTTGCCCACGATAAATAGGATTCTTTGTCTGGGTAGGCATGGCGTAAGGAAACATTGATAATGTTTGCATTATACTTTTGGAAAATTGCTCTCATTTTTGGAATGAAAGTTTGTATGTTTTTGACAGGAATGAAGTATTCTTGTAATACATATGTTTGTTCTTCTCTTGAAGCTGGCTCTAATTCAAAAACATCATAACTAGCTTCTTTATTTCTCCAAACAACTTTTTCTTTACTATAAATAATAGGGTCAACTATTTTACGTCTTATCCATTTGCCAAAATTTCCCCAAGAAATTAATTCTATTAATTTGGGTTCCAGCCAGTAATTCTGATTTTCAGGAGTGACTCTGGTTGTGTCTGTTAATTCTTTGTTTGTTTTTAGCCATGATACATTGTTAATAACATCGTAATTAGGAGGATATAAATCGCCATTCTGGAATATGATATTTTTATTGTTTTTAATGTTGCTGTTAAAAAAGTGATTGTATTCTTTTATATTAACTAGTTTAGTTTGGCGTTTTACTTTAACGTTATCTTCTAATTGAAGTGTTGTTTCTACAATAACGCCAATGCCTCCATAACCACCTATGACGGCATTAAAAATATCACTATTGGTTTGCCGGTTGGTTGTTATTAATTCTCCTGAAGCTGTAACTATTTTTAATTGAATTACAGATGATATAATTGGTCCGTGTCCAATATATCTACCATGGCAATTTACAGACACAGACCCTCCAACAGTAAAGTTGGCGTATGTTTGCATAATTTTTATGGATAAATTGTAGGGGTCAATTGTTTTTTGCAAATCTTTCCATACAATCCCTGGTTGTACGGTTACTTGTTTTTTTTGTCTGTCTAGGTTTAATACTTTATTAAATTGACGCATGTCAATATGCAAACTGTTTTCATAAGCTATTTGACCACCCATGCTATAGCGCCCTCCACCTATAGAAATGGGACCAGTAGTTGATTTAATAGCATGTATTATTTCTTTTATTGAATGAGGATGTATTTCCTTGTCAATTTGGATAGGATTTATTTTTGTTACATCATTTATACGTTTGTTTGGCAGGCTTTTATTGAAACTACAATCACCAGAGATTTTAATTAGGATAATAACCAGAAGTAAATAACCAATAAAACAATAGAAAGGAATTGTATATCGTTTTTTACTATGGATAAATTTCAAACTTTTTTTAAAAATTGAGAAGATAAGTTTTATTAGGTTTAATGATTTAGAAATAAGGAATTTAATTCCGTTTTTTATCTTTTTCATTTTGGGGAATAATTAAATTTTGGTAAACAGCATCAATGCGTTTTTTGTAGGATCTCCTTCTTGGAAAATAGTTCTTTTTTCAAACTTAAATCCTATTTTTTCAACAAAAGAGCAAATGAAATTTAAAGAATAAAAGTTTCTAATTTCATTATTGTTGTATTCCCATGTTTGATTCGTTCCCATGTTAAAAACATCATGGGCTAAAGCAACTAAAGTTTTTTGTTCTTCCGTATTACAATCATGGTCTCTTAAAATTAATTTTCCGCCTACACGAAGTGTATCTCTGATAGAGGAAATAAAAGGCACACGTAAATCGATAGGACAGTGATGAAAACCAATATATATGGTTACTAAATCCAAACTGTTTTTAGTAATTATTTTTGCGTATTTTGTATGATAATTTGCCAAAGGGATATATTTTGCTCCAATAGTAATTTGGCCACGATCTATCATTTCGGTAAGAGAATAACCGGGTTCTTTTCCATCCGCATAGTATCGTTCCCCAGTAATTGTACATTTTTCTTCTAAATAATCAAGATATCTTCCTGAAGAACCAATTTCTAAATAACCATCGAATACAGAATCTTTTCCAAGTAGGGCTACAGTTTGTTTTGCCATTTCCTCTTTTTGTTTGAAAAGTGATGGAAGTTGATAGCTTAAAGGAGCATGAAAAGGAGTGATTTCTTCTAATTTAGATTGGGTTTCAATATAGATTTCTTTATCATTATTTTTTTGGAGTGTTACTTTTGTAATAAGATGGTGTAAATCATTTTCAGGAAATAGATTGAAAACATTTTTTAAGAATTTGAAAAATTCATTTTTCAAAACCTTGTTGGTATAAATTTTTTTGAAATTGCTTTTTGTTTCTAAAAGAAAATTAGCGGTATTGGCAGGGAATGCTAATAGAGGGACACTAAAAAGGAGTAGAGATTTTATAAAATGTTTTCTTTCCATATTTTAATTTGCGGTCTAATTCATAAGTTTTAACTAACAAATGTAGTATTAAGTTTATAAATATAGTTTAAAAGTCTAATTCTACAACTTTTAATAGTATTTAATTTCTTTTATAAAACAAGAATCCCCCTTTTCAGGAATGGAAAGAGGGGATTCTCTACATTATTTTTTTAATGGGATAACTTAAAAATATTTAATAAAATTTTAAATAAATTTGAAAGGTAATCGATTACATTTGTGTTTGCCATCTAAAAACCAATTGAATAAAATGAAAAAGAAACCCAACCAATTTTTAATTGTTGCTCTGATATTTTTAATGTCGGGCTATTCCAACACTATTGCTGCGCAAAATGCAAATTCAACAAAAAATATTACTGAACTTAATTTGTTGAATACATTACAAGTTAAAGAGCCTGTAATACCCAATTATGTTGTTAATCTAAAAGATTTTGGCGCTGTTAATGGTGGCTATGTTTTAAACACTAAAGCCTTTGCAGATGCTATAGAAGCAGTTTCTCAAAAAGGGGGAGGAAAGGTAATTATACCCCCGGGGATTTGGCTTACAGGGCCAATTATATTGAAGAGCAATTTAGAATTACACGCCGAAAGAGGTGCTTTAATTAAATTTTCAACCGATAAAAGTCTGTATCCATTAGTTGAAACTAGTTTT
>JALRGZ010000145.1 GCA_023253295.1 Flavobacterium sp. | reverse complement strand
AGGAGCGGGTAAATCTATAATTTTAGGCGCTTTAGGATTGGTTTTAGGAAAAAGAGCTGATTTGACTTCGCTTAAAAATAAAGAAGAAAAATGCATTATCGAAGCGCAATTTGATGTTTCTAAATACAATCTGGCAGCTTTTTTTGAGACTAATGATTTGGATTATGAAGAGGAAACGATCATTAGGAGAGAAATTCTACCTTCCGGAAAATCGCGTGCTTTTGTGAATGATAGTCCGGTAAACTTACAAGAATTGCAGGATTTAGGTATGTTTTTGATTGATATTCATTCGCAACAACAAACCAGGGAGCTTACGGATGAAAACGTACAGTTTGATATTATCGATGCAATTGCAGTAAATCAAGAAATTATACCGGAATATCAGTCACTTCTTAAAAGTTATAAATCGGATAAATCAAAATTGAATTTGCTTATAAAAAAACAAAGTGAATCCAATAAAGAACAAGAATACCACACTTTTTTATTGAATGAATTGCAAGCTGCTCAGTTAAAATCGGGAGAGCAGGAAGAGTTGGAATCTGTTTTTGAAAAACTCAATAATGTTGAAAGTATTCGTGAGGCTATTGATAAATCTTTAGCTATTGCAAATGAAGAGCAATTTGGTATTTCCGGAAATTTGAAAGAGATTAAAAATGCGCTTTCTAAGATTGCGTCTTTTGCGCCCGAATATCAGGAATTGTTGGAGCGTATAACAAGTTTGGCAATTGAATTTGATGATATTTCTGCTGAGATGAATCGTTGTTCAGAAAAAATTGTTTTGGATCCGGAACAATTGGAACAAACCAATCAAAAGTTGCAATTGATTTATAATTTGCAAAAGAAACATCAGGTAGCTACTGTTGAAGAACTATTAGAAATTCAAAGCAAATTAGAAAATGAGATTGTTGAATTAGGAAATATAGAAGAGGAAATTGCTCTTTTGAATGCTACAATAGTTGAAAAAGCTAATCAATTAGATGTTTTAGCAAGTACAATCCATAATAATAGGATTGAAGCTATTCCGGTTTTATCTGAAAAGATGATAGGAATTTTGGCTACTTTAGGAATGCCAAATGTTCGTTTTAATATAGAAGTTACGCAAGGCGAAAGTTATTTTGCAAACGGAAAAGACGAATTACAATTTTTATTTTCAGCTAATAAAGGAACTGATTTTGGTTTACTAAAAAAAGTGGCTTCGGGAGGAGAAATGTCGCGTATCATGCTGGCTGTTAAAGCGATTTTGGCACAATACTCCAAATTGCCAACATTAATTTTTGACGAAATTGATACTGGAGTTTCGGGAGAAATTGCCATCAAAATGGGTGAGATTATGAAACAGATGAGTACTACAATGCAAATTTTTGCTATTACCCATTTGCCACAAATTGCAGCTAAGGGAGATGCACACTTTAAAGTTTCTAAATCAACTATTGATGATGATACCCAATCGGAATTGAGATTGCTTACTGATGAAGAACGTGTTGTTGAAATTGCACAGATGTTATCGGGAGCTATAATTTCTGATTCTGCCCTAAATCATGCAAAAGCCTTGTTGAACTAAAAAAAGTGAACTATATTTGCCAACCAAAAATGATAGCTTTTTCTGGATAAAAGTTGTTGTTTCTTAGCTAAAAGAAAAAAATAAAAATATAATATTGATACATTATGATCATAGAACCTAGAATGAGAGGATTTATTTGCTTGACAGCACACCCGGCTGGATGCGAGCAAAATGTTAAAAATCAAATTGAGTACGTTAAATCAAAAGGAGCTATCAATGGTGCTAAAAAAGTATTAGTTATCGGTGCTTCAACAGGTTTTGGTTTAGCTTCAAGAATTTCAAGTGCTTTTGGTTCTGATGCTGCAACAATTGGAGTGTTTTTTGAAAAACCACCAATGCCAGGAAAAACTGCTTCACCAGGTTGGTACAATTCTGCTGCTTTTGAAAAAGAAGCTCATAATGCAGGTTTATATGCTAAAAGTATCAATGGAGATGCTTTTTCTAACGAAGTTAAAAAAGAAACTATAGATTTAATTAAAGCTGATTTGGGTCAGGTTGATTTAGTGATTTACAGCTTAGCTTCACCGGTTCGTACAAATCCTAATACAGGAGTTACACACCGTTCTGTTTTGAAACCAATAGGAGGAACTTTTACTAATAAAACTGTAGACTTCCATACCGGAAAAGTTTCTGAAGTTTCTATCGAACCATGTGCTGGTGATGATATCGAAAATACAATTGCAGTTATGGGAGGTGAAGACTGGGCTATGTGGATTGATGCTTTAAAAGCTGAAAATTTATTGGCTCCTGGAGCAACAACAGTTGCTTACTCTTATATTGGGCCAGAAGTTACTGAAGCTGTTTACAGAAAAGGTACTATTGGTCGTGCTAAAGATCACTTAGAAGCTACAGCTTTTACAATTTCTGATTCTTTGGCTGATATTAACGGTAAAGCTTATGTTTCTGTAAACAAAGCATTAGTTACACAAGCGAGTTCAGCAATTCCTGTTATTCCATTGTATATTTCTTTATTGTACAAAACAATGAAAGAAAAAGGAATTCACGAAGGATGTATTGAGCAAATTCAACGTTTGTACCAACAAAGGTTGTTTAATGGTTCAGAAGTTCCTGTTGATGAAAAAGGAAGAATCCGTATTGACGATTGGGAAATGCGCGAAGATGTTCAGGCTAATGTGGCTAAATTATGGCCAGAGGCAACAACTGAAAATCTTTCTGAAATTGGGGATTTAGAAGGCTATAGAAAAGATTTTTATAATTTATTCGGTTTTGATTTGGCTGGAGTAGATTATAAAGCTGAAGCTGATGAAATGGTTCAGGTTGAAAGTATTGCTCAATAATTTTCAAAAAAAACTAAAGACAATAAATAGTGATACGCCTTAATTTTAAATGCATAAAAAGCATTTGAAATTAAGGCGTATTCTTGTTTAAAGCCTATCTTTGTTAAAAAATTACATTTATATTGTATAATTAATACCGATTTTAAGAATATGTATTTTTCTTTGATTATTCCTGTATATAATCGTCCGGATGAAGTGGATGAACTTTTAGAAAGTTTATCAAAATTAGATTATAAAGAGTCTTATGAAGTTGTTATTGTTGAAGATGGTTCTTCTGTTCGGTGTGAAGATGTTGTCAAACAATATGAAAGTAAATTATCCATTTCCTATTATTATAAAGAAAATTCAGGTCCGGGTGATTCCAGAAATTATGGGATGAAAGTAGCTAAAGGGGACTATTTTATCATATTTGATTCGGATTGCATTATTCCTGCTGAGTATTTAACAGAGGTAGATAAGGCTTTAAAGGAAAATTATGTGGATTGTTTTGGTGGACCTGACAGAGCATTGGATAGCTTTTCGGATATTCAGAAGGCAATCAATTTTGCAATGACATCTTTTTTAACCACTGGAGGAATTCGAGGGGGATCAGAAAAAATAGGGAAGTTTCAGCCAAGAAGTTTCAATATGGGAATTTCCCGAAACGCTTTTGAAGCATCTAAAGGATTTGGAAATATTCATCCCGGGGAAGATCCTGATTTATCTATTCGTTTGTGGAATTTGGGCTTTGAAACCCGACTTTTTTCTAATGCTTATGTGTATCATAAAAGAAGAATTGATTGGGATAAATTTTCTATTCAGGTAAATAAATTTGGAAAAGCAAGACCTATTTTAAATAGTTGGTACCCGCAATATAGTAAGTTAACTTTCTTTTTCCCATCATTATTTATTATTGGTTTAGCACTTTCTGTTGCTTTGTTAGTGTTTACTTACGATTTTTTAATTAAATTGTATTGTGTTTATTTCTTTATCATTTTTTTAGTTTCAAGTTTTCAAAATAAAAGTATTAAAATAGGTTATTTGTCAGTAACAGCTGTATGGAAACAGTTTTTAGGATATGGAATTGGATTTATGGAATCCTACTATAAAGTAATTATTTTAAAGAAAAAGCCTGAAGTAGCTTTTCCTAATTTATTTTTTAAAGTATAATTATGCCTAAAATTATAGGAATAACAGGAGGGATAGGAAGTGGAAAAAGTACCATTGCTAATTATTTAGTATCGCTAGGTTTTCCTGTTTATGTTGCTGATGATGCTGGTAGGAGAATAATGCAAAAACAAGAAATTCTTGAGGCTATTAAAGAAAAATTTGGGTCAGATGTTTTTAATGGTAAACAATTAAATAGAGCGAGCTTAGCTGGTATTGTTTTTGATAATCCTGATAGATTAAAAGAATTAAATGCAATAGTGCATCCTGCTGTTAGGAGTGATTTTAAAAAATGGTTGCTGAAATATCAGGAATCCCCTTTTGTGTTTTATGAATCCGCAATTCTGTTTGAAAGTGGAAGCTATACAGAGTTTGATAAAATAATAACTATTGTTGCGCCTTTAGAAATTAGGATAACTAGGGTTTTAGAAAGGGATTCTTCTGATAGACAGCATGTTTTAAATAGAATTAAAGCTCAATGGACTGATGAGGAGCGTATATCAAAAAGCGATTTTGTTATAGAAAATATAAAAATTGATTTAGCTAAGCAAAAAATGGATGAATTTCTTAAAATTTTGTCGATTAATTAATTGAAAACATAGATGTTAATGTTTGGTTAATGTATTATCAACCATAATGTTAAAATATTAATTTTGTTTTGATGAATAAACTATTTTTTAGATTTCTTGTTTTATTAATGAGCTTATCCCTGATAGGGATAATTCTGGTGCAGGTGTATTGGTTTAATACCTCTTTTAAAAATAATGATGAGCAGTTTGGATATCACGTTACACAGGTAATTGATAATGTAGCGGAAAAACTAGAAAAACAAGAAGCCTTTAGTTTTTATGAAAAATATAATAGTTACAAAGATAGTACTGGTAAAATTCCAAGAAAAGATGATTTGTTAGAATTTTACTATGTTCAAAAAAATCCAAGAACTAACAAAACAATAGTTTATTCAAATAGTATTATTTCAGAAGATTACAATATTTCACCAGCAATTTTTAATAAAAAATTCAGTAGTGAACGATTTAAAAGTTTTAGTTCGAAAAGAGTAACGGAGGTTTATAATAACAATAATATTGATAAATCTGGTGTACAACAAAGTTTAGTGCCGAATGAAATAATTAAAAAATCGGGTAATTTAGATATACTGGATAATGCACAATTTGAAATTTTCTTTAAAGATATAGCTTCAGCTATGCCTTTGGAAGAAAGAGTTTCTAAAGAAACATTACAGAAATTAATAAAAAAAGAATTAGAAGTTTATGGGGTTAATACCAAATTTGAGTTTGGTATTTTCAGCAACGGTGTAGAGACTAAAATTAAATCGGATGGATTTCATTTTGCAAAAGATGCTACCTATTCGATACCAATTTTAGCGGATAATGAAGGAAGTGAGAAATACAATTTAAAAATTACTTTTCCCAATAAGAAGCGATTTCTTTTGTCAGAATTAGTAAGTATAACAATCTTATCTATAGTATTTACGTTAATTATTTTAATAGCTTATACAAGTGCTTTGAATCAATTGATTCGTCAGCGTCAAATTTCTGAGATTAAGACGGATTTTATAAACAATATGACACATGAGTTTAAAACGCCTATTGCTACTATAAATTTAGCTTTAGATGCTATTAAAAACCCGAAGATAATTGAGGATAAGGAGAAAGTGCATAGGTACTTGCAGATGATTAGAGATGAGAATAAACGAATGCATGCTCAGGTGGAAAATGTATTGCGAATTTCGAAATTAGAAAAGAAAGAATTAGATATAGAAAAAGGTTCCAGTAATGTTGAAGAAGTGATTTATGATGCCATCGAACATGTGAATTTAATTTTGCAGGACAGAGGAGGAATTATAAGAAATCATTTTGAAGCTGTTAGAACCACTGTTTTGATTAATGAAGTTCATTTTACAAACGTTATTGTAAATATTTTAGAGAATGCGATAAAGTATTCGCCTGAAGAACCACAAATTGATATTTATACCGAAAACATCAAAGATATGATTTTGATAAAGGTAAAAGATCAAGGAGTAGGAATGAGTAAAGTAGCTCAAAAAAGAGTTTTTGAGAAATTTTATCGAGAGCATACAGGAGATTTACATAATGTGAAAGGGCATGGATTAGGTTTAGCTTATGTAAAACGAATTGTAGAGGATCACAACGGTCAAGTTTATGTAGAAAGTGAAAAAGGAAAAGGAAGTACCTTCATTATAAAATTACCTCTAATAAATTAGAATATGGAAAATATAAATAAAAAAATTCTCTTAGTAGAAGACGACTTAAATTTTGGAGCTGTTCTTAAAGATTATTTGATGCTCAATGACTTTGATGTTACTTTAGCGAAGAATGGGATGGAAGGTTTTGAGAAGTTTAAAAAGGATTCTTATGATTTGTGTATTTTGGATGTAATGATGCCTTATAAAGATGGCTATACATTAGCAAAAGAAATAAGAGAGAAAAATGCCGAAGTGCCTATTATCTTTCTTACAGCAAAATCAATGAAAGAAGATGTTTTAAAAGGATACAAAGCAGGAGCAGATGATTATTTAAATAAACCATTTGATTCTGAAGTTTTATTGATGAAAATTAAAGCTATTATTCAAAGAAAAGCTTCAGATGTAAAAACAGAACAAGTGCCTTTTGAGTTTACTATTGGTAAGTTTCATTTGAATTCAAAATTAAGATTCTTGAGTTTTGCTGGTGAAGAACCTGTAAAACTTTCTCCAAAAGAGAATGAATTATTAAAAATGTTGATTCTTCATGAGAATGATTTAATGCCAAGAGAATTAGCACTTACTAAAATTTGGAGAGATGACAATTATTTTACTTCAAGAAGTATGGATGTTTATATTGCCAAATTACGTAAATATTTAAAACAAGACGAAGATGTTGAGATTTTAAATATTCATGGTGAAGGTTTCCGTTTAGTAATTAAGAATAAAGCATAATAAAAAAAGTCCCGAAAAAATCGGGACTTTTTTTTTAGTATCTAAATCAGATGTTTTTTAAAACATCTTAGTATAGTTTTGGGTATTTTGTTGGATTACTTTCATGCATGATGTTGTATACTTTTTCAAAAACATCTTCGCTAGAAGGTTTAGAAAAATAGTCTCCATCAGTTCCATAAGCAGGTCGGTGTTCCTGAGCTGAAAGTGTTTGAGGTTTACTGTCCAGAAATTGATATGCGTCCTGTTCTTCAACAATCTTTTGTAAAATATAAGCTGATGCACCACCAGGAACATCTTCGTCAATTACTAAAAGGCGATTGGTTTTTTGAATACTTTTTACAATATCATGATTTTGGTCAAAAGGAATTAAAGATTGGATGTCGATAACTTCGCAATCAATTCCGATTTCCAATAATTCTTTGGCAGCTTGTTCAACCAGTCTCAAAGTAGAACCGTAAGAAACTAAAGTGATGTCGGTTCCTGATTTAATAGTTTCTACAACTCCAATAGGTGTTTTAAATTCTCCAAAATTTGTAGGCGCTTTTTCTTTTAAGCGGTATCCATTTAAACACTCTATAACTAATGCAGGTTCATCACATTCCAAAAGTGAATTGTAAAAACCAGCGGCTTTAGTCATGTCTCTAGGGACTAAAATATTAATTCCTCTAAGTGCATTAATAATCATTCCCATAGGTGAACCTGAATGCCAAATTCCCTCTAAGCGATGTCCACGAGTTCTAATGATTAAAGGAGCGTTTTGTTTACCGGCTGTTCTGTATAATAAGGAAGCTAAGTCGTCACTTAAAATTTGAATAGCATATAATAGATAATCTAAATATTGGATTTCTGCTATTGGTCTTAATCCTCTCAAGGCCATTCCAATTCCTTGTCCGATAATGGTTGCTTCACGAATACCAGCATCAGCTACACGGGTTTCTCCATATTTTTCCTGCATACCTTCTAACCCTTGGTTTACATCACCAATGTTCCCGGAGTCTTCTCCAAAAATCAAAACTTCGGGATGTTTAGCAAATAAGGCATCAAAATTATCACGGATAATCATTCTGCCATCTGTATCTTTTCTGGCGTCTTCTTCGTAAGTAGGTAGTACTTCTTTAACAGAAAACACATTGTTTTTAGTTTCAGAGTACAAATTATTACTAAATAGAGGTTGGTTCTTTTCAAAATATCTTATAATCCACGAAGATAGTTCAGGACTAACAGCTTCGTTAATTACTAAGCGTAAAGATTTTCTAGCAGTAATAAGAATTTCCTTTTTTAAAGGATCTTTAATAGCTTTAAGATTGTTTGAAAGTTTAAGAATTTGATCTTTGTTTTTGCTTGATGGAGCAATTTTTTCTAACAAAGTAACAAGTTCATTTTTTTCTTCAACTATAGGTTTAATGAAAGAAGTCCAAGAAGCTTTTTTAGTTTCTAAAACTTCTTTTTTAATTGAAGTTTCTATTTCGTTTAGTTCTTCAGCTGATGCAATATTAATAGCAATCATCCAAAGGCGCATTTGTCTAATACAGTCAAATTCTCTTTCCCAGTTTAAACGTTCGGTACTTTTGTATCTTTCATGTGAACCAGAACTGGAATGTCCTTGTGGCTGTGTTAATTCGGTAACATGAACTAAAACCGGGATATGTTTTTCTCGAGCAATTTTAGAAGCTCTTTCATAAGCTGTAATCAAATCAGAATAATCCCAACCTTTAACTGTGATAATTTCAAATCCATCATTGTTTTTGTCTCTTTGAAAACCAGATAAAATTTCAGATATACTTTCTTTAGTTGTTTGATGTTTAGCGTGAACGGAAATTCCATATTCGTCATCCCAAACACTAATAATCATTGGCACTTGCAAAACTCCAGCAGCGTTGATAGTTTCAAAAAACACACCTTCGGATGTACTGGCATTTCCAATAGTTCCCCAAGCAACTTCATTACCATTGTTAGAAAAGTTTTCCTGATTAGGAATATTATTTAATTTACGATAAACTTTTGAAGCTTGAGCTAAACCTAATAATCTAGGCATTTGAGCTGCCGTAGGTGAAATATCTGAACTCGAATTTTTTTGTTGCGTTAAGTTTTTCCAACTTCCGTCTTCGTTTAAACTGTGAGTAACAAAATGTCCTCCCATTTGTCTTCCGGCAGACATTGGTTCTTGTTTGATGTCAGTATTGCCATATAATCCAGCAAAAAAATGTGATGCTGTCAATTCGCCAATAGCCATCATAAAAGTTTGATCACGGTAATAGCCAGAACGGAAATCTCCGTTTTTGAAGAATTTAGCCATTGCAATTTGTGGAACTTCTTTTCCATCTCCGAAAATTCCAAACTTTGCTTTACCAGTCAATACTTCTCTTCGTCCTAAAAGACTACATTCTCGGCTAGTTACAGCTATCTTATAATCATTCAATACTTCAGTTTTGAAATCTTCAAATGTCAATGTAGTATTGGTTTGTTCTTTTATCATAATTGAAAGATTATAATTCTCTGGCGCAAATTTACTTAAAAACTGGCTATTATCATAATCAATTAAAATAAAAACTAGCTAGTGTTTGATGTTTTTATTTAAAAATAGTGTTGTTTTTTTAATAAAAAATAAATTTTTTATCGAAAATCTGGTTTTTATTTAATCTTTGTAGTTAAATTGTTTGTTTAGAACCATTTCCGATTGAATAGATTAATAAGAATTTTAGGAGAGAAAGTAATTATGAATCTTATTTTTTCATTGTATTTATTTTGAGCTATTTCCCATCCATTAGAAGAGTAAACCGGGAAATATAATTCGAAATAATCAGTAACCAAATTTAAACGTATTCCACTATCAAAAATAAATTTAGGGTCTTGAGATTTATTTTTAATTATTCCTGCATCTCCATAAACTTCAATCCAGTTCCAAATATTATACCCCCCATTGATGGTACTAATCCATTCATTAGCATATGGCGTTTTTAGTTTAGATTTAAAACCTCCCTCGGCTAAAATGAATTGTTGGCTGAAAAAACCACTACTTTCCGAACGTCCATAAAATCCATAATCAAATAGATAATCAGTAGGGCGGTCAAGAGCGAAGCTAAAGAAATCCGATTGAGTTTTGTTGTATAAAAAACTTGCTGTATATAAACGGAAATTAATTTTATGATTGTTTTCAAAAAGTTTACGATATTCTACTTCAGCGGCTAATTTTCCAAAGTTATTCGCAAATTGGATATCACTTGCAAAACTTAGATGATGAGTTACTTCTGTTTTAGTATTAATGTATTTAGCATTTAGTACAGAATAATTTTCGGTCGAATTATCAGTTATAATGGCACTTTTTTGTCTATTAACCATTACTTGTCTAAAGTATAGATATTGTTTTTTATTGTCTCTATAATCGTTTTCTCTAATGCTTAATAGGATACTAGGATTCAGTTTAGTGTAAGTAGCATCCGGAGCATAATGAAAATAGGAACCGCCAAGGGAGTATTTTGTACTGTATATTCGACTGTCTCTATAGTTTTTGTTAATTGTAAATGTTCCAGATCCCGATAAAGTTTTTGCATTGGTTGAATAGGCAGGAGTAATATTAAAAATGAAAGGCTTTTCTAATATAGTTTTGTTGTGAAGGCGCATTCCAAAGATGAATCCATCATATAAATTGTATTCAAGTGATGGAACGTATAAAATTTGGTTGTAATATGGATCTTCAAGATCTTTCATTAAAACAAATTTTATGGGACGGTTGTTAGGAAAAAAAGGTTTTAATGATTTCCAGTTGTTTCTTAAATTGTATTCAGGAACTTCATTTTTATAATTTAAAACTATTTTTGTTGCGTTGTTTCTTGAAAAGTTATAAATACTATCGTTCGGAGTTGGTTCAATCCATTTTTTAAAAACAATTTTGTCTCTGTTTATTCCATATACAGGTACAGGAACGTTTATTCCAGTTCTGTTTTTTAACGTAAATCGGATACTATCATTGGTTTTTGTAACCTTGTTAAATTTATAATCGATAAGATCTCTTGAATAAATAATAGTTTTAAAAAACCAGTTGATATCTTTTGATGTTTGTTTTTTAAGTGTGTTTTCAAAATCAACTACGTAAGTTTGTTTTTTGTTGTTTTGGGTGTAAAATTCGCGAATACTTTTTGTTACGGCTTCATTTTCAAGATAACTATTTAAAAAACGTAAACTTAATCCTGCTCTATATTTACTAGCTATTTGTTCGTTGAATTTTATTAATTTGTTTTTAGGTTCTCCTAGGGCTTGATCAAGATTTTTTCTTGCCATTAACATGTAGAAATAGCTATATTGTTCGTTGAAATCTAAGTTGGTTAAGTTGAAACTCTTTAATAGTTTATGGGAAGATGCACTACCTAACATTTTAGTATCAGGATAATTTTCTTCTATATATTTCATCATGATATATACCTGAATTCCATTATGTACCCAGCTATCTTTTCGGTTGTCAATATACAAGCTGTTATTTAAGAAAGTATTTAGATAAGTTTTTAAAAATTTTATTTCATAGGTAAATTCGTCAGTAAATGGTCTTATAAAAGAAGGCAATTGATTCAGTCCATAAAAAGGATTTTTTTCGTAGTCAGTTTGAGATATGAGAATTTTTTTAAAGGGATAATCTCCAATTAATCTTTTGACAAAGCGAACTACGCAATCAATCGCTTGTGCTTGTGCTATTGGGGTGATTTTTTCTCCATCTAAATTGGTTACAACTTCAAAGTTATCATTTTTAAAACTTGTAAAAGTCGATTCAGCTTCTATAAAAAGACTAAAATCGACTCTGTTTTTACCATTTAATTTGTAAACAGTATAATCTTCGTTGTCAATTTCATCAATAATATCTAAATCTGAAGTTATTTCAAAGCTTTTGGCTACTCTTAGTTCTAGGTCGAAATTTGCTACAGCATTAGCAATATCGTCTAAGTTTTCGTTACTGTATTTTGTAAAAGAATGATTTTCATAACGGGCAGGAGTTAAAAACCAATTTTTTAAGTTTAGATTGCCAAAATCATCATAGCCATATTTGGTGAATTTGTTGCTCGGAATTTTTACATCATAGCTAAGTAGGAGTTCAATTTTTTCATTTGGAGCGAGTTGGTAAGGCAAATTTATAGTTATAAGATCTGGGTTTTTTTTTGTTCGGTTCCAGGAAAAATATAAATGTTCTTTATTGAAAACACTAATATTGGTTGTTTTTCCACGTTCTTCTTCTTTTGCTAAATGAAAACCACGATAAAATTCATCGGAAAAGCGAAGTGCTAATGGTGTTTGTACGTTTGCGTAAGCATTATTCCAATCGTTTAAAACTATTTTTGAAATACTATCAGTAGATGTATTGAAATATTCAATTTCTTGTTTAACGTGTAAAACATGAGTTTCTGTATCAACATCTACAAAAAGTTGATTGTGATGTTGTGCCATAATTTTGTTTATGGAAGCAACAAAAACAACTAATAATAGAAGGATTTTAAAAAATGTGTTCAACGGTAGTTTGGGTTTTAAATAGTATTTCAATATACATTTTTTTTATTTCATAACAACTGATGAAATAAAAAAAAGCTGTAAAAACAGCTTTTCTAAAAATTGGGTTTTAAGGTGTATTTTTTATAGAAAGTATCCAAGACTTCGACTACTTCATCTTCGTTATCAACAATTTTGAAAAGGTTTAAATCTTCTGGGCTAATGTTATGTTCTTGTTCAACTACTGTTTTTATCCACTCAATTAATCCCGACCAATAGCTGCTTCCCACGAGGATAATTGGGAAACGTGCAATCTTTTTGGTTTGAATTAAAGTAATTGCTTCAAACATTTCGTCCAAGGTTCCAAAACCACCAGGCATTACTACAAAACCTTGGGAATATTTGACAAACATTACCTTTCTAACAAAAAAATAGTCAAAATTCAGGTTCTTGTCGTGGTCAATATAAGGATTGAAATGTTGTTCAAAAGGTAAATCAATATTTAGACCTACAGAAGTTCCATTGCCTAAATGAGCTCCTTTATTTCCAGCTTCCATAATTCCGGGTCCCCCACCAGTAATAATTCCGTAACCAGCTTTGCTAATTTTAAAAGCAATTTTCTCTGCTAATTTATAGTATTTGTTATCTGACTGCGTACGTGCTGATCCAAAAATAGAAACACAAGGTCCAATACGTCCCATGTTTTCAAATCCATTAACAAATTCTGACATGATTTTAAAAATAGCCCAACTGTCATTAGTTCTAATTTCATTCCATGTTTTTTGTTTTAATCGGTCTTGGATGATTTTTTCTTCATCATTATCAAAATCTTCTAAATTCATGTTTTTTGTTTTTTTTATTAATTATTCCAATTGAAATAATTATAGGTTAATAATCTAATCAAAAAAGCATAGTTTTTCATTTTAGCAGGGCACCTTTTTACTAAATTAAAGCTTTTTGCTTACAAATGCTATAGAATCTCCTCTTAAATTTAAGCTAAAAAATGAACTGGTTTTGTAAGTTGTTGTGAGGTAAATGTTTAGTGTTTTAGAAAACAAAAAGGGAACACAACATAAATGTGTTCCCTTTTTATTGATTTTGAAAGATTTGTATTATTTCTATTGTTCTAATTCTTTTTTCAGGAATTTAGCGGTGTAACTTTTCTTTACTTGTGCCACTTCTTCAGGAGTTCCTTTGGCTACAACTGTTCCGCCGCCTTTTCCTCCTTCCGGACCAATGTCGATAATATAATCCGCTAGTTTTATTACATCTAAATTATGTTCGATAATCAGAATGGTATTTCCTTTATCGACTAATTTATTAATGACTTCCATCAGCACACGAATATCTTCGAAATGTAGACCAGTTGTAGGTTCGTCTAAGATATAAAAAGTATTCCCTGTATCTTTTTTTGATAATTCCCCTGCTAATTTGATACGTTGAGCTTCTCCTCCTGAAAGTGTAGTACTTTGTTGTCCCAGAGTAATATATCCTAAACCAACATCCTGAATGGTTTTAATTTTTCGGTGAATTTTAGGAATATTTTCAAAGAAAGGAACGGCTTCATCTACTGTCATATCCAATACATCAGAAATTGATTTTCCTTTATAACGAATTTCTAAGGTTTCCCTGTTAAAGCGTTTTCCCTGACAAGTTTCACATTCTACATAAACATCCGGTAAGAAATTCATTTCGATAGTGCGTACACCAGAACCCTGACAGGTCTCGCAACGACCTCCGGAAACATTAAAACTAAAACGACCTGCTTTGTATCCTCGAATCATACTTTCAGGTGTTTTGGTAAACAAAGCTCTTATTTCGGTAAAAACTTCGGTGTAGGTCGCAGGGTTAGAACGAGGAGTTCTACCAATAGGGCTTTGGTCAATATCAATGACTTTGTCTATGTGTTCTAAACCTTCAATTTTTTTGTAAGGTTGTGGTTTTTTAACACCATTAAAATAATGTGCATTCAGAATAGGATAGAGGGTTTCATTAATTAAAGTAGATTTTCCACTTCCTGAAACCCCAGTAACACAAATCATTTTTCCAAGTGGTAATTCGATAGAAACATTCTTTAAATTATTTCCGGTTGCTCCGGTTAATTTTAAGAAATTTCCATTACCTTCACGACGTTTTTCAGGAATGTCAAACTTCATTTTTCCATTAAGATATTGTGCCGTAATGGTGTTGGATTTCAGGGTTTCTTTTGGAGTTCCAATACTGATAATTTCACCTCCAAATTTCCCTGCTTTTGGCCCAATATCAATTACATAATCGGCACGTTCAATCATGTCTTTGTCGTGTTCTACTACAATGACCGAGTTCCCAATATCACGTAATTGTTCTAATGAATGAATGAGTTTTTCATTATCTCTTTGGTGCAAACCGATACTAGGTTCGTCTAAAATATAAAGAACTCCTACTAACTGCGAACCAATTTGTGTTGCTAATCGGATGCGTTGCGCTTCACCTCCGGAAAGCGATTTAGAACTTCGGCTTAAAGCCAGATAATCTAAACCTACATTCATCAAAAAGTTAAGTCTGTCCTTAATCTCTTTGATGACTTCGGAAGCGATAAGTAATTGTTTGTCTGATAAATGAGAGTTTAAATTATGAAACCATTTTGTCAAATCTGAGATGTCCATTTTGCATAATTCGGCAATGTTTTTTTCGTCAATTTTGAAAAATAAAGCTTCTTTTTTAAGACGGGAACCTTCACACACCGGACATTCCAATTCATCCATGAAGTCTTTAGCCCATCGTTTTATGGTGGTAGAACCACTTTCGTCATGCTGATTTTTGATGAAATGTGCTATTCCTTCAAAATCTATTTTGAATTGTAGACCAAGCAACGTTATCACCTTTAGATAAAAGGTTTAACACTTTTTGTTTTTTAGATAAAGACTTTCTGCCTCTAGTTTCAGCAGTTCTTTTTACTGTCTTTACTTTTACTAGTTCATCTTTGAACAAGTTAGTTAATTGTTTAAACATAATATATACTCCTTTTTATATTTGAGTTGTTTAACAAAAGTATTTTACGACCACTACTGGCGATTCTCAACGAATGCATTTACAGGTCTCCCTCTGGTTCAAAATTACCTGGACCATCTTTTAATTCTTCTTTTACACTTGGATTTAAAGGTACAGTTTTACCCTTTTTAAATATGTCATAATCTATTCTAGCACTTTTACTGCCATCTTTTAATGTTCTTAACTCAACCATTTTTTCTGATAATACTTGTGATGGGTGTTTCATACCAAAGTCTCTATAAATTAAACCTCTCATTACATCTACCAACATTGCCAAATCTTTTGTAAATG
>JALRGZ010000245.1 GCA_023253295.1 Flavobacterium sp. | reverse complement strand
CAATAGTAGTGTAGTTACCAGAAGTAATTCGTTCATCAGCTTCTTTAACCATATTAATATATTCTTCTTTATCTACCGGATAACCGCTAATAGTATGGGCAACAGCTTCTTTATCTAAAACCGTTTTTAGAGCCATTATTTTTTTGAGTTTAGTTTCATCGTTAATATGAAGCAACCAATCCATCAATTCTATTTTTTTTGCAGCTATATCCATCAGTAGAATTATTAGAACAACAAATATACGAATTTAAATATTCAGCCTAAATTCTTCAATAACAGGATTGGCTTTAGCCAAATCAGTTTCCTGAATAAATAACTCCACTGCCGATCCCATACTCCCAAAGCCCGCTAATCGCGCCGATTGAATATTGTCTTTCATCAATACATCGACACCTATAGCTTCTATTTTTTCTTTCAAAGCCAAAGCCAAAACTTCACTCCCCGAAAATACTTTCATTAATCCCATCTTGCTTTTATTTAGTTATTTCCATTTTCTTCGTCTCCTTCTTCTTCTTCTTCAAAATCATCATCTTCTTCCTCTTCTTCTTCAAAGTCAAATTCGTAAGGTTCGATTAACATTTTATCGGTCAATATCGCTACTCTTTCTGTGTATAAGTCCGAAAAAATAATACGTTGCGTTTTAGCAATACTGTCGGAAATACGCATGATTTTCGTTTCATGACGCGCGCGCAACAATGCATCCGCATCATCAATGATAAACATTTTCAAACGGTTCACATTATATCCCGCTGTTGAAAACATATCGCTTAACTTAGTCGGCGTACCAATTAAAACGTCAATTCCGGTAGAAACATAGTTTTTATCATAATCCATGTCGCCTTTATCGTGAACGCCATAGACTTCTAAAGTGGTATGTTTTCCGTATTTTTCGAAAAGTTCCTCCATTTCCAAAACCTTAGCCTTGTCTTCCACCATAATCAAAGCACGTGGCGATTCTTCATTGCTGCCCGCTAACTTCTGAATCACATTTAGTACAATTGTTGTCGTTTTTCCACTTCCTTTAGGTGCAAAAACCACACAATCAGCACCACTTTTTAAGGTTGAAAAAGTTTCTTTTTGTACTTCATTTGCTTCGGTTAATCCGTTTTCAACTAATCCTAGTTGTAACTTTTCGTTTATTTTTTTTAGTTTCATATTTATAGTTATGAGTTATGGGTTATGAGTTATAAGGTTATACTTCTAACCTATAACACTTAACCTTTAACTTTTATTTAGATGCAAAAAGTTTTACATCATTTTCAGATATTTGGCTTCCGCCAAGAATAATCAAACGCTCTACCACGTTACGCAATTCACGAATATTTCCCGTCCAATCGTAAGCCTGTAATAATTTAATCGCTTCATCGGAGAATTTCTTAACGGCAGTTCCTTGTTCCGAAGCAATTTTTTCAGCAAAATGACTTACCAATAACGGAATGTCTTCGCGTCTATCATTCAATGAAGGCACTTTAATTAAAATAACTGCCAATCGGTGATACAAATCTTCTCTGAAACGACCTTCTTCAATTTCTTTTTTCAAATCTTTGTTGGTTGCCGCTACCACACGCACATCTACTTTAATGTCTTTATCGGCACCCACTCTGGTAATGATATTTTCCTGCAATGCACGTAATACTTTGGCCTGAGCCGAAAGACTCATATCTCCAATTTCATCCAGGAAAATAGTTCCTTTGTCAGCGGCTTCAAATTTACCGGCACGGTCTTTTACCGCCGATGTAAAAGCTCCTTTTACGTGACCAAACAATTCACTCTCTATCAATTCAGACGGAATCGCAGCACAGTTTACTTCGATCAAAGGAAAAGCGGCACGCTCACTCTTTTCATGCAATTGATGCGCCACTAACTCTTTTCCTGTTCCGTTAGGACCAGTCACGAGAACTCGGGCTTCGGTTTGCGCCACCTTATCAATCATCATTTTGATATGATTAATAGCTTCGCTCTCCCCAATCATCTCGTAGTTTTTGCTCACTTTTTTCTTTAGAATTTTATTTTCAACTACCAGTTGTTTTCTATCTAAAGCATTGCGAACCGTATTTAACAAACGATTCAAATCCGGCGGTTTTGAAATATAATCAAACGCCCCTAAACGCATCGCCTGAATAGCCGTTTCCATATCGCCATGACCTGAAATCATAACCATTGGAATTTCCGGCTTTATTTTTTTGACTTCTTCAAGCAATTCGACACCATCCATTTTTGGCATCTTAATATCACATAGAACCAAGTCGTAATCGTTATTTTTAATTTTTTCGTAACCCGAAACACCATCTTCAGCTTCCTCTACTTCATAACTATCATTCTCCTCGCTAAGGATTCTTGTAAGTACTCTTCGAATAGCTGATTCGTCTTCGATAATTAATATTTTGGGCATAATTTTATTTATTTTGAAACTATAATTCCAAAGTTACAAAGATTTTAAGCTTTGCCTAAGGCTAATTCTTTTTTATCAATATTTTAACCATCGGAATAATTCCTTCCAGGTTGGTTTTTTACCATACATTAAAATCCCCACCCGGTAAATTTTGGCAGCAAACCATACTACCAATAAAAAGGTTCCAAATAACAACAGAATAGAAACCCCAATTTGCCAAACCGGAACACCAAAAGGAATTCGCATTAACATCACAATTGGTGAGGTAAGCGGAATCATTGAGAAAGCTACCGCAATACTACTATGAGGATCGTTTACCACACTAAAAAAACCAACATACACACTCAGCATCAATGGCATGATTACCGGCAAAAGAAACTGCTGTGAATCAGTTTGATTGTCTACTGCTGCACCAATAGCTGCGTAAAACGAACTATACAAAAAGTATCCTCCAATAAAATAGACCACAAAACCAAGCAAAATACCGGCAATAGGCAAATTCCATAATTCTCTAATAATTACCTGTGCTGAACTTGCAAATTCAGTCTGAGAATGCTCCATCATTGCCGGTGCTAAATGTCCCGCCGAACCAACATTCACTCCTAAAAATGCTGAACTCGCAAACAATAAGGAAAGCCCTATGACTACCCAGATGCAGAACTGCAAAATTCCTGCCAGTGAAGTTCCAATAATCTTGCCAATCATCAACTGAAAAGGTTTTACCGAAGAAATGATAATTTCAATAATACGGTTCGTTTTCTCCTCAATTACAGAGCGCATCACCATATTTCCATAAATAATGATGAACATCATAATCAAATAGCCAAAAGCACCTCCGATAGCTATTTTAGCCTCATTTAATCCTTTTAACCCTTGTTCTCCCGAAGTTTTAGCGATATTAACTATTACATTAGCCTGAGCATTTTTAATAGCTACAGTATCCAAATGTGCTTTTTCTAAATTGATTTTGGTCAATTTTTGAGCAATAACATCCTGAGTGTTTTCGATAAAAGAAATACTCGGACTGGCATTGGAAATAAATTCGATTTTATTTTCTAATGCTTTTACATCTTCCGTTTTTGGAATAAACAAAATACCTTCGTAACCATTATTAGCAACGCTATCTTTCAAAAATTGGCTATCAATTTTGGATAAATCCAAGTATTTATACTCGTTATCATCGCTATTTTGAGCCAAAAAATCATGAACAAATAAACCGGTTTCATCATGGATAGCCACACGTTTTACATCGGCTTTCATAGAACTTAAATAAGCCACAAATACCGCTATTCCCACAAATAATAACGGACTTAAAAAAGTCATTACAATGAAAGATTTATTGCGCACTTTGGCAAAAAACTCTCTTTTTATAATCAGTGATATAATACTCATTGTTAGATTTTAAATTTTTAGATTTCAGATTGTTGATTTTAGATTTTATCTCTAAAATTAATTTTTACCCGAAACCGTTTGAATAAAAATATCATGTACACTCGGAATTTTTTCTACAAAATGAGTGACTTGTCCTCGTTGTGTGATAAGATTTAATAATTCATTGGGAAGCGCATTTCCAATTTGAATTTCCAACTTTAATTCGTTATTCAAAGATTTGAAATTAGCCGGACTCACTGTAAACTTTTGGGTAATTTCATACATTAACCCCTCCACATTTTCAGTCAAAATACCTACTTCATAACTATTGGATTTATGCTGTCTTTTAACATCTTCCAGTTTTCCTTCGATTAACTTATTCGATTTATGAATCAAAGCGATATGGTCGCATAATTCCTCTACACTTTCCATTCGGTGCGTCGAAAATATAATAGTCGCACCTTGTTCTTTCAGCGCTAAAATTTCGTCTTTGATAATATTAGCATTTACCGGATCAAAACCAGAAAAAGGCTCATCAAAAATCAACAATTTAGGTTGGTGCAATACACAAACTACAAATTGGATTTTCTGTGCCATTCCCTTAGAAAGTTCCTGGATTTTTTTGTTCCACCAACCTTGAATTCCTAAGCGATCAAACCAATAGTCTAATTGTTTTTTGGCTTCAGCCTTAGACAAACCTTTCATTTGAGCCAAATACAAACATTGCTCACCCACTTTCATACTTTGGTACAAACCTCTTTCCTCCGGCAAATAACCGATATGCTGTACGTGTTTGGGTTGTAATTTTTCACCATCCAAGATAACTTGTCCACTATCCGGCATGGTAATTTGGTTAATGATACGAATAAGGGAAGTTTTTCCGGCACCGTTAGGCCCTAAAAGCCCATAAATACTGCCTTTAGGAACAGACAAAGAAACTTCGTTAAGCGCTACGTAATCTCCATATTGCTTAACTATCTTATTGACTTCTAATAAAGTACTCATGCTGATTTTTTGAATTTTGCTCTCCAATTAGGTTATTTTAACCTAGCGGCTGTAAAAGTAAATAATTACTAGCGAAATAGTTGATAATTGTATCATAAAAAAACCCATTCGCCGCGGCGAATGGGTTGCAAATATTGATTTTGAATTCCCTAAAAAGATTAAGAAAACATATCTTTTACTTTTTCAAAGAATGACTTGTCTGATTTTTCAGGACTTGGAATAAAGTTATCATCTTCTAAGTTTTTCTCAAAGAATTGTCTTTGCTCTTTGTTTAATGTTTTAGGAGTCCAAACATTAACATGAACTAACAAATCCCCATTTCCATATCCGTTGATGCTAGGAATTCCTTTTCCTTTTAATCGAAGAATTTTTCCTGATTGAATTCCTTCTTCTAATTTGATTCTTACTTTTCCATTGATCGCTTCGATATCTTTAGATACTCCAAGGATAGCTTCCGGGAAACTTACATATAAATCATAGTGTAGGTTCTCTCCTTCTCTTTTTAAGAATTCGTGTTCTAATTCTTCAATAGCAACAATTAAATCACCTGGAATACTGTTTCCTGGCGCATCGTTTCCTTTGTTAGAAACTTTTAATTGCATTCCATCAACCACACCTGCTGGAATTTTAATAGAAACTGTTTCGTCTTCTACAATCATTCCTTGAGCATCAGTATGAGATGGTTTTTTATCTAAAATTTGACCGGAACCACCACAACTTGGACAAGTTTGAGCCGACTGCATTCTACCCAAAATAGTATTAGTCACACGCATTACCTGCCCTTGACCATTACAAG